>NZ_JBEOWY010000006.1:0-239863 GCF_040296285.1 Kitasatospora sp. NPDC002227 | reverse complement strand
GCTGCGCCGGCGCAGCAGGGTCACGGCGCGGCCCCGCAGGGTCGCGGTGGCCAGGGTGACCGAGCCGAGCAGCAGTGACGGCTGCCAGCCGGGCAGGTGCAGGACGTCGATCACGAACACCGGCGCCACGACCGTGCAGAGCGCGACGGTGAAGGTGATCGAGGTGTAGGCGGCCATCAGCGTCAGGAAGCCGCGGTCGGCCAGCACCTGCCGGAAGCCCGCGGCCGCCGCCGGGGCGGCCCGGACCGGCCGCTGCGGCGGCACGCCGAACATCACGACCAGCACCCCGCCCAGGAAGCTCACCGCGTTCAGGGCCACGACGAACCGGTAGCTGCCGACCGACCCCACCGCCATCAGCGGCCCGGCCGCCAGCGCGCCGACGGTCGCACCGGCCGACTGCATCATGCCCGCGGTGGCGAACACCTGCTCCTTCGCCACCGGCCCCGCGACGTCCCCCAGCAGGGTGAACAGCGACGCCCAGAACGCCCGCTGCCCCGCCGCCGCGGCCAGGGTGGCGGCGAGCGCCGCGGCGCTGCCGTGCGCGGCTAGCAGGCCTGCCGTGCCCAGCCCCTGGACGGCGAACGCGGCGATCACCATCCGCCGCGCCCCGGTCCGGTCGACCAGGGCACCCACCAGGGCCGGGACCGCCAACGAGACCAGGGTCGCCACGGCGGTCACCGCCCCCGCCGTCGACGCCGTCAGCCCGACCACCCGGATCTGGAACAGCAACGCCATCGGCAGGAACATCCCGGTACCGACGGCATCGACCGCCGCCGCCACGAACACCGCCACCCGCGGGCCGACCCTCCGGCCCGCTCCCGCCCCGGCGTGGCCGGCGCCGCGCATCCCCCACCTCACTTCACTGGTGGAGCGAGAATCGCGTCCCCTTGATCCGTCTGTCAACAACCCTCCGTCAGCAGGCCCATGAGCCGGACCAGTTCCGGCAGCCGCAACGCACCGGCCTCCCGCCCTTTCTCGCCGCCAGGGCCCGCCGCGAGGCCTGAGCGGCTCAGCAGCGCGACCTCCGCTCGATAGAGTGGTCCGCATTCTGGTGGCCGGGGTCGGGTCGGAGGCGCAGCGGTGCAGTTCATCTGCCGGAACTTCGGGATGCCGGACCTGCCCCGGCGCGGTCTCACCCCGCAGGAGGCGCCCCTGGAGGTGCTGCTCATCGACATCGAGGCCGACCTCTCCGTCCGGGAGCAGGGCCGGGAGGTGTGGTCCGAGGTGGCGTTCCCCGTGGCCGAGCTGGCGTACGAGCTGGCGCACTGGCTGCGGAGCCCGGGGGGCGGCCAGGAGGACTTCCGGATGAAGTCCGGCGTGGCCGAGGACGGCCTCATCCGCATCGTGCGCTCCGACGCCGGCTGGCGGGTGGGCTCCGTCCTCACCCCGGACTTCTGGACCGCGCCCGTCCCCTGGGACGTTCTGGTGGCCGAGCTCGGACGTTTCGACCGCACCGTCCGCGAGGGCGTCACCGCGCTGGGAATCGACCCCGCCTTCATCCCTGCTGTGGGGGGCTGAGCCTTGGGCGTGGTCGAGCGGCTCTGGGCGGCCGGGCGGATGCCGCTCTGCACCGGGCTGTACCGGGCGGACGACACCGCGCTGGACCTGGACGTGCCGGGGCCGGGGGCGTACCACCCGGATGCCGGGCAGCCGATCCCGTTCCGGGTCGGCGGCCCGCTCGAGGTGGCGTGGGCCGTCGCGGAGGACGGCTTCGACGAGGCTGACGTCTGGTTCGAGAGTGCCCTGCCGGACGGATCGGGGTCGCTGTTCGGCGGGGGCGGCGGGATGGGCAACATCGGCTTCCTCGCCCGTACCGGCGAGGACCGGACGCTGCGGTGGATCGCCGTGATGTTCAGTTCCAACCCGTTCGTCGGCGTGCGCTACGAGGGCACGGACGCCGTCTTCACCAACGAGTGGCGGAACCTGCTGCGACTGGACCTCTCGGACCCGGTCTTCCGCTGAGCGCCCTCAGGCCGTGCGGCCCAGGGTGGCGAGGTAGGCGCGCCAGCCGCCGAAGGTGGTGATCTCGCGGTGGGCGCCGGTCTCCAGCTCGCCCCGGGCGAGGAGCATCGACAGGCACGGCGTGCCGTCGGCCAGCTCGATGACGCCCAGTTCGAGCTCGCGGGGCTCGCCGGGGAGGATCACGTCGCGCAGGTGCTCGAGCGTGATGTCGTAGAGCTCGCCCTCGACGGCGGTGTCCACGGTGGGGTCGGGCCACAGGCCGGGGCAGACGTCGCGGATGGAGAAGAAGCGGTAGCCGGGGGCGGTGGTGACCGGGCCGACCAGGGCGTCGGCGACGGAGGCGTGGAACGGGCCGCCGACCATGGCCTGGCCGTTGAAGAAGATACGGGCCATCAGAAGAAGCTCCAGACAGGAGGCCGGGTCACGAGTGGGTGACCCGGCCGCGACGTACGGACCGTAGCAATCGCCGTCGCCAGTAGGACAAGGCGGCAGGCGGCGAGAGCTGGTCCGACGGATAGGTTGGGTGTCAGCCCAGGAGGGCGAGTGCGGGCAGGGTGAGGAAGTCCGCGAAGTCCTCCGCGAGCGCGACCTGCTCGAACAGCCTGGCGGCCTCGGCCCAGCGCCCACCGGCGTACGCCTCGTCGCCCAGCTCGGCCCGCAGCGCGGCGAGCTCCTCGGCCACCAGCCGGCGGACCAGCTCGGCCGTCGCCTTCTCACCGGTGTCGGCGAGCACCACGCCGTTGTGGATCCACTGCCAGATCTGCGAGCGCGAGATCTCGGCGGTGGCGGCGTCCTCCATCATGTTGAAGATGCCGACCGCGCCCAGGCCGCGCAGCCAGGCCTCGATGTACCGGACGCCGACCTGGACGGCATTGTGCAGACCGGCCTCGGTGCAGCTGCCGCCCGCGCCCGCGATGTCGAGCAGCTCGGCGGGGGTGACGGGTGCGGTCGGGCCGGGGTTGTCCTTCTGGTTCGGGCGCTCGCCCAGCACGGCGTCGAAGCAGGCGCGGGCCACCGGGACGAGGTCCGGGTGGGCGACCCAGGAGCCGTCGAAGCCGTTGCCCGCCTCGCGGTCCTTGTCGGTGCGGACCTTCTCGAACGCGACGGCGTTGATCTCCGCATCGCGCCGGGAGGGGATGAAGGCGGCCATGCCGCCGATCGCGTGGGCGCCGCGCTTGTGGCAGGTCTGCACGAGCAGACGGGTGTAGGCGGCCATGAACGGCGCGGCCATGGTGACGCTGTTGCGGTCCGGGAGAATGAAGGCCTCGCCCGCGTCGCGGAAGTTCTTGACGATCGAGAACAGGTAGTCCCAGCGGCCGGCGTTGAGCCCGGCGGCGTGCTCGCGCAGCTCGTAGAGGATCTCGTCCATCTCGAAGGCCGCGGTGATGGTCTCGATCAGGACGGTCGCCCGGACGGTGCCGTGCGGGATGCCGAGGGCGGCCTGGGCGTGGGTGAAGACCTCGTTCCAGAGGCGCGCCTCGAGGTGGCTCTCGGTCTTCGGGAGGTAGAAGTACGGGCCCGAGTTGGGGTCCTGGGCGCCGCGGGCGAGCAGCCGGGCGGCGTTGTGGAAGAAGTAGAGGCCGAAGTCGAAGAAGGCCCCGGCCACCGGCACGCCGTCGACCAGCAGGTGGTTCTCGTCCAGGTGCCAGCCGCGGGGGCGGACCACCACGGTGGCCAGCTCGGCGGCGGGCTTCAGGGCGTACGACTTGCCGGCCGGGGTGGTGAAGTCGATCCGGCCCTCGTAGGCGTCGATCAGGTTGATCTGGCCACTGACCACGTTCTCCCAGGTGGGGGCGGTGGCGTCCTCGAAGTCGGCGAGCCAGACCTTGGCGCCCGAGTTGAGCGCGTTGATCACCATCTTGCGGTCGGTCGGGCCGGTGATCTCCACCCGGCGGTCCTGCAGGGCGCGCGGCGCCTCGGCGACCTTCCAGTCGCCCGCCCGGACGTCAGCGGTCTCGGGCAGGAAGTCGAGGGTGCCGGCGGCGGCGATCTCCGCGCGCCGGGTCTTTCGTCGGGCCAGGAGCTCCTGCCTACGACCTTCGAAGGCGCGGTGCAGACCCACGACGAAGGCGACCGCCTCCGGGGTGAGCACCTCTTCGGCGCGGGGGACGCGCGGACCGGCGACAGTGACGACCGGGGCGGGGGCAGCGGCGCCGGGTCCTTGATCTGCAGCCATGGGCAGGACACTCCTTGGACGGTTCTCGAGCCAGCGAAGGAAGCTCCGGTGGGAACTTCCTCGATCCGAACCCACCTACTGGCGAGTTCTGTTCTGTAAGGTGGAGACTAGTTTCCGCGATACAGAATTTCAACGGTTTGTTGAGAGAGATCGCCGGGACTCTACCCCTCCTCCGACAGCGAAGGGAAAGCCGGTGTCCAGCACCCCCGCCTCCGCACCCGCAGGCAGCGACCGCACCACCGGCGGCGTGCAGTCCGTCGAGCGCGCCTTCCAGCTCCTGGAGGCACTGGCCGACTCCGGCGGAGTGGCCACCCTCAGCGAGCTCTCCTCGGTCTCCGGCCTGCCGATGCCGACCATCCACCGCCTGATTCGTACCCTCGTGCAGCAGGGCTATGTCCGCCAGGACACCGCCCGCCGGTACACCCTGGGTCCCCGGCTGATCCGCCTCGGCGAGACCTCCGGCCGCCTGCTCGGCAGCTGGGCCCGGCCGTACCTGGCCGAGCTGATGGAGGCCACCGGCGAGACGGCCAACCTGGCGGTGCTGGAGGGCGGCGAGGTGGTGTACGTCGGCCAGGTGCAGTCGCGGCGCTCGATGCGGATGTTCACCGAGGTCGGCCGCCGGGTGCAGCCGCACTGCACCGGCGTCGGCAAGGCACTGCTCGCGCAGCTGCCCGAGGAGGAGGCCCGCGCGGTGCTCGGCCCCCAGCCGCTGCAGTCGCACACCCCGTACACGGTGACCGACCCGGACCAGCTGCTCGCCCAGCTCGCCGTGGCCCGCGAGCGCGGGTACGTGGTGGACGACCAGGAGCAGGAGATCGGCGTACGCTGCATCGCCGTCGCGGTACCGGGCGCGCCGACCCCGACCGCCCTCTCGGTCTCCGGCCCGGAGGCCCGCATCCAGGCCCTGGAGGAGCAGACCGGCAGCGCCGGGCTGGTCCCCGTGATGCGGCACATCGCGACCCGACTCGGTCAGGTCCTGGCCCCCTGAGCGGAGGTCAGCTGACCATCAGGGCGCCGATCTGAGTCGCCGTCACCTGGAACACCGACAGCTGCGGCTCCGCACCCACGTCCCGGAACAGCTTGGGCGCCGCCGCCAGCTTCGGATTGGCCCGGACGGCATCGAGGGCCGCCTTGTCCCGCCAGAGGCTCTGGATCCGCCACACCCCGTCCGCACCGCGCAGCAGCTCGGTGCGGACCAGCCCGTCCGGCAGCGGGCCGGCGATCAGCTCCCGGTACGACGTGACCAGCTCGGCCTCCCGGTCGTTCGCCACGACCGCACTGACCTCGCTCAGCACCTGTCCGCCCATCTCGCCCACCTCCGACGATCTGCCGAAAAACCGGACACGAACCAGCGTACGCCGCTACATTGGGTAGTCGATCGAATACCTTCTGTGAAAGGTGAACGGCATGGTCCGTTTGGCGATGGCGGCAGCGGCGGCACTGGCCCTGGCGGCGCTGGGCGCCGGCCCGGCGGGGGCGCGGGTCCTCCCGTCGGACTCCGACCTCGAGGTGGTCCGGATCGATCCGGACGCGACGACCCCAGGCGGCGAGACGGTGGTCCACGCCTTCGTGGCCAACGACGGGCCGGACACCACGGCTTCCCCCTTCACCGTCGAGGTGGACGTGCCCGGCGGGTTCACCTTGCTGACCCCGACCTTCCCCGCCACCTGCTCCACCTACCCGCACATGGTGCGCTGCACCTTCGGCCCCGGCCTCGCGCGTTACCGGACGGCGACCGCCCTCGTCCCGGTGGCCGTTGACGCAGACGTGCCCCCCGGCACGAAGGCCGAGGGGCACGTACGGGTCTTCAGTCTGGACGACCACAACCCGCGCAACAACGAAACGCCGTTCACCCTGACGGTGAGCTGACCGTCAGCGGTACACCCGCACGTAGTCGGCCTGCATGGTGATCGGGGCCGAGCCGGAGGGGGCCGGGTGGTACTGCCCGGCCCCGACCGAGAGGTTCAGGATCACGTACGCGGACCAGTTCGAACCGACACCGGTGCCGTCGGAGAAGACCTTCACCCCGTTGACGTACCAGTCCACCGATTTGGCGCCGTAGTAGGTGCCGATGGTGACCCACTGGTCCTTGTTGATCGCGCTCGCGTCGGTGTAGTACTTCGAACCCGACTTCACGTGGTTGGTGAGCTCCAGCAGGTTCGGGTTGTCGGGGTGGTACTCGAACGAGTCGATCTCCCCGTTGCCGTTCTTCCAGGTCCACAGCGCCGGCCAGGCACCGGAGCCGGCGGGCAGCTTGACCCGGGTCTCGGCGTAGTCGCCGGTCTTGACCTGGAAGCCCTCCTTCGTGCCCTCGGTGGTGAGGAGGCCGGTGTCCCAGGCCTGCTTGCCGTTCTCCAGGGTGTGGCTGGAGGGGTTCGCGGTGAAGGTGGCCACCCCGTTGGCCACGCTCACGTTGTTCGGGTTCAGCCAGTCGAGCTTGTTGTCGTCCGGGTTGTGGTTGCCGTAGCGGTACGAGGTGCTCGTGTTGCTCGCCCAGCGGTTGCCGTCGACGCTGCTGTTGAACTCGTCCGACCAGGTCAGCGCCTTGCCCGGCACGGGCGAACCGGTGGTCGGCGACGGCGTGGGCGTCGGGGTGGGGGTCGGAGTCGGCGTGGGGGTCGGCTTCGGGGTCGGGGTGGGCGTCGGCGTGACCGAGGAGCCGACGGTCAGGGTCCGGGAGGCGAGGTTGTGCCAGCCGCCCGAGAGGTCCTGCCAGAAGCCGAACTGGGTGTACGTCCCGGCCGGGAGGGTGCGCGCGCCGGTCGTGATCGAGACGCCGCTCGGGCAGATCCGCACGTTGGAGGCCGACCCGGGGAAGTCCAGGTTGCGGCCCGCCGCGTCGCGGATGCCCACGCCGAGGGTCTTCGCGGTGAAGCAGGAGGTGGAGTGCACGGTCAGACCGGCGGAGGCGGCCTGGCCGGCGGCCATCGAGGCCGGGGTCAGCCGGTCCTGGGTCACGCCGACGGCGGCCTGGGCCTGGCCGGCGAGCGGGACGGCCACGAGGGCCGCGACACCGGCGGCGGCGCCGATGCGGGCAGGGGTCACGGATATGCGCATGTTGGTCAGCCCTGTGAACGCCTGCGAGGTGAGCTGTCGGGTTCGGGCACACGGGTAGCCCGGCCGCCTGTGGAGCGGCTTCACCCCTAGCCGGGCCCGTCCGGCACCTGCGGGGTGGCAGGGCAGGGGGCATCGGCGACTTACCTGGTTCCCCCGCTCCCGCCCGCTCTTCTCCTGCTCGAGTACCCGGCGTCGGATGGGTGGGATTCGGCGTCCCGACGACGGGGTCCGCACGACGCGGACGACTTGTGAACGGTAAGCAGGGTGGCTGAGCACGGCCAAGAACTTCGCCCCCGAAGCGACGCACCTCACACCGGGCCCCGGGCGGCCGAGCCGCCCGGGGCGGTCGAGCGGGTGGTCCGTCAGTGCGGCTGGCTGACCTGGTAGCAGGCGACGTCGTACTGGGACGGCGCGCCCGCCTTGCTGTACGCCGCGCCGCCGGTGCCGGGGCCGGTCTCGTTGAAGGCCGAGCCCGGGGAGCCGGACGCGTGGCCGGGCTCGTTCGGCGCACTGGAACTGAGGCAGGTCTGGTTCGGCTGCCCGTGGCCGCTCGGGTTGGCTGCCGCGAAGGCCGCGCCCGCGCCGCCGAGGGCCAGCAGCAGACTCAGGAGGCCGGCCGCCATCGTGCGGAGCATCTCTCCTCCCAGGTGGTTCGAGTCCACGCGGCCGGTCGGCCGCGCGCCCTCCCCCTACCGGTACGTACGGGAGCGCCGCCGCGTTCAGCAGCAAGCGAAATGGAGCCGCGCCCGGTCAGCCGGTTCGGATAAGTTGGTGCCCGGTGTGTCGGCCGACGCCGCACCGAAGCACGCCGTACCGCCGCTCACCCACTGCCCGAGACGAGGACCGCCCGAAGATGACCGCGCCCCTGCCTGGCTTCGCCGGACACACCTACCTGTTCCAGGTCGACAACGGCGCGGCCTTCCGCAACGCCTACTCCGCCGACGGCACCCGGCTGCGCTGGGAGGGCCTGGGCGAGTCGGCCGGCCAGTGGGAGGACGTCTCGCTGCACGTCGCCCAGGTCGCCCCGCAGATCTGGTTCGTCAGCTGGACGGAGGCGAGCGGCATCACCGTCAGCCACGTGATGGACCTGGGCGCCATGACGGTCCGGGTCTTCTGGACGTACCAGGGCGAGGGCGGCCGCTTCGGCGAGCTGCACACCGGCACCCTGGAGCAGCTGGTCTGACCTGACGGCCCCTCGGCCCGGGAACCTTCGTTCGTTAGCAGTGGGCGGGGGCGCGGCTCCCCGCCAACCAATCATCCAGGGGGAGCAGTAGAGATGAGCACCGAGGACACGGCCGAGGAGGCCGCGACGGAGGCGGCGGAGGCGCCGAAGGAGTCGATGGACGAGAAGGACGCCAAGGACGCCAAGGACTCCAAGACGACGAAGAAGCGGCCGTTCTGGCAGGAGCTGCCGATCCTGGTGGTGGTGGCGCTGCTGCTCTCACTGGTCATCAAGACCTTCTTCGTGCAGGCGTTCTCCATCCCCTCCGACTCGATGCAGCCGACACTGGAGCGCGGCGACCGCGTCCTGGTGGACAAGCTCACCCCCTGGTTCGGCGCCACCCCGGAGCGCGGTGAGGTGGTGGTCTTCCACGATCCGGCGAACTGGCTGGGCGACGATCCGAAGAAGAAGCCGGGCAACGCCGTCCTGGACGGGATCGGCGAGGCGCTGACCGCGGTCGGGCTGAGGCCGTCCTCGGACGAGAAGGACCTGATCAAGCGGGTGATCGCGGTCGGCGGCGACACCGTGCAGTGCGACAGCGGCAGCCCGGTGAAGGTCAACGGCGTGCCGCTGGACGAGCCGTACATCTACCCCGGTGCCACCCCGTGCAACGACCACCCGGCCGGCACCGTCACCGTGCCCAAGGACCACCTGTGGGTGATGGGCGACCACCGCAACGACTCCGCCGACTCGCGCTTCCACACGGCCGAGCCGAGCGGCGGCTTCGTCCCCGTCAGCGACGTGGTCGGCCGCGCCTTCGTGGTCGCCTGGCCGATCGACCGCTGGCACACCCTGCCCGTCCCCCACACCTTCGACCAGAAGCAGCTCCACTGAGCTCTACCCCAGCGCGGCGAGTTCCGCCTCGGCGGCGACGGTACGGGGGTGCCGGGGGCCGAAGTACTCACGCCAGGCGGCGGCGCAGCGGGTGAGCTGCTCCGCCGCCTCGGCGCTCCGGCCCTGGGCGGCGAGGACGCTGCCGAGGGTGGTTTCGGCTTCCAGGGTGGCGTGGTGACGCGGGGTGAGGTGGGCCTCGGCGAGGTCGGCCGCCTGCCGTGCCTCGGCCTCGGCCTCGGCCAGGCGGCCGAGCCCGAGCAGCACCTGCGCGGTGACGGTGGCGACCGGTGCGGCGAGGGCGACCCGGCGGTCTGCCTCGCGCTGGAACTCCGCCCTGGCTTCGGCGGCGGCCAAGGCCTCCTCACCACGACCGCTGCCGGAGAGGCTGCGGGCCAGACCGAGCGTCAGGGTGACGCGCATGTCGCTGCCGGGCCAGCTCACCTTCGGCAGTTGCTCCAGCGCGGCTCTTGCAGTGGCCTCGGCCCGCTCGTGGCGGCCGAGCCCGTTGAGTGCCAGGACGCGGGCGTTCGTGACAGCCTGCCAAAACAGGTCCTTCCCTTCGTGCAGCTCGATGAGCTCATCGCACTCGCACTCGGCCTGCTCGTACTCGCCGAGGTGGACCAGGTTCTGGACCCGGTTGGCCCCGGCCCTCAGCGTCAAGATGTGGTCATCGCCGTGGACCCGGGCGTACTGTGCCCGCAGCTCCAGCGCCTCATCGGCGGCCTCGCGGTGGCGGCCCAGGGCGGACCACACCCGGAGCTTGGTGTCCCAGGCCTTCAGGGCGAACTTGTCGGGAGCGGCACGACGGCCCAGCACGGCCAGGAGGAGGCTCAAGGCCTCCTCGGGGCTGCCCTGCTCGAGAAGCAGGTTGGCGAGGCAGATCCGCGCCTCGCAGGTGATCGCTTGGTCCTCACCCATAACGGCCGGACAGTGCCGCACCAAGTCTCGGAACTCGGCCACGGCCTCGTCCCGGCGGCCCAGTCGCGGGAGCGTTTGCGCCCACTCGCCGCGGGCCTGCAGGGTCAGCGGGGCTTCGGCGCCGAGCCGGGCGGTGCGCAGCTCGGCCGCCTGACGGCAGGCCTGCTCAGCCTGCTCCCAACTCTCGTCCGCCGCGAACCGAATGCCTGCCAGACGTAGTTCGTCGGCACGCTGAAGGTCCCGCTTCTTTCCTCCGCCCAACAGCCCCGCGAACATGCCACTCCTCTCGATGGAGCGATGATCATACTGACGCCGGTCGGCCTGCTCGCACCTCGGCCTCGTGCCAGGCGGTGGTGACGGCCCGGTGGGCGGCTGCCGTGGCCTCGGCGATGTCCGGCGGGAGGTGGAGGGGGGTGCCGAGGTGGACGTGGAGGGTGGGGCGGCGCAGGGGGGCGGTGGCGAGGCCGGCGAGTTGTTTGGTGGTGCTGCCGGAGCTGAGGCGGCGGGCGCCGCACTGGCCGAGCGGGACGACCGGGGCGCCGGCGGCGGCCGCGAGGCGGGCCGGGCCGGTGCGGAAGGGGGTGGGGGCGGTGTCACCGGAGTCCCGCCGTCGGGGCAGGCGGCCCTCGCCGTAGATCAGCACGACCCGGCCGTCCGCGAGGGCCGCCGCCGCGAGGTCGAGCGCCTCGGCCGCCCGGGCCGTCCCCCGGTGGACGGGGATGTGCCCGCCGCGCCGAAGTGCCGCGCCGAGCACGGGGATCCGCCACAGCCCGGCGGTGGCCAGCACCACCGGCTCGGTGCCGAGCCGCCGCAGTGCGGCCAGCACCACGCCCGGGTCGGCGAGCGAGCTGTGGTTGGCCAGCACGATGCTGCCGGGGGCGACCGGGCCCGGCGTCTCGGTGGTGACGGACAGGCGGCCGAGGGCGGGCACCAGCGCGCTGGCGATCCGGCTGAGCATGGACGGGACCCTTTCGTGAGCGGTGGCCCCATCCTCCCCTCTACGCACCGCCAGCCGACTGAGTATCAGTACTCAGAACTCAGCAGCAGTTTCGCCGCCACCTCGGCGCCGTCACCCCGGACCGTCCCGGCGACGGCCCGGGCCCGGTCGAGCACCTCCGGCGCGAGGGCCTCGGTGAGCGCGGTGGGGAGCAGGTCGAGGCCGGAGGCGACCGCCCCGATGCCGAGTTCGGTGATCCGGCTGCCCCAGTAGGGCTGGTCGGCGATGTGCGGGACGATCACCTGGGGTGTCCCGGCCCGGGCGGCGGTGGTCGTGGTGCCGGCCCCGCCGTGGTGCACGACGGCGGCCACCCGTGGGAACAGCGCCTGCTGGTTGACCTCGCCGACGACCAGGCAGTCCGCCGCCTCGGCGGTCAGGCCGGCCCAGCCGCGGGCCAGCACCACCCGGCGCCCGTGCGCCCGGGCCGCGCCGATGGCCGCCTCGGCGATGCCCGCCGGGGTGTGCGCGGCCATGCTGCCGAAGCCGACGTAGACCGGCGGCTCGCCCGCGTCGAGGAAGGCGGCCAGCTCGGCGGGGAGCGGACGGTGGTCGGGCAGCACCCAGGCGCCGGTCTGCACCGGCTCGAGCTCGGTCATGCCCTCGCTGG
The DNA here is from genome assembly GCF_040296285.1 of Kitasatospora sp. NPDC002227. NCBI lineage: Bacteria > Bacillati > Actinomycetota > Actinomycetes > Kitasatosporales > Streptomycetaceae > Kitasatospora > Kitasatospora sp. NPDC002227. The sequence goes on along the minus strand of NZ_JBEOWY010000006.1, from coordinate 228,090 downwards.
GGCAGAGCACCGGATCGGCCGCCAGCCAGGGGCGCCGGGTGAGCACGTGGTCGCGCACGTTCACCACCGGCGCCAGGCCGAGCGCCGCCCGGTGGGCATTGAGGGCCGGGCCGTACAGGCCGTCGACCCGCTGGGCGTCCTGCTCCCACAGCACCCGCAGGTCGGTCTCCTCCGCCGGGGAGGGGGTGCCCGGGCGGGCGCCGGGGCGGAAGTGCCGCGAGGGCAGTCCGAACACGTGGAAGCAGGCCGGCACGTAGCGCAGGCCCAGGTGTTCGGCCACGTCCCGGGCGCCGGCCGGCATCAGGCCGGTGGCAAGCAGCACGTCGGCCCCCTCGGCCTCCCGGCCGAGCACCTCGAACCGGGCGGCGACCAGTTCGGGCGCGAGTTTGAACGCGGCCTTCGCGTCCGGCGGCTTCGGGCCCGCCACGATCGAGCGCACCGACGGGCCGAACGGCACCAGCGGCACCCCGGCCCGCTCGAGCAGCGCGGCGAACTCCTCGTCCGGCGGGGCGCACACCACCGCCTGCGCGCCCTCGCCGCGCAGCGCGACCGCCAGCGCGGCCAGCGGCTCGACGTCCCCGCGCGAACCCCACGTCGTCAGCACCACACGCATCTTCATCGCTCCCGTTTTCGCAGGTCAACGGCCTCGGAGCGACGATTGTGCGCCTCCCGGGGGGCCTTGCCGCAAGCCCCCCGGCGCGCGGTACCTTGGAAGGGGAGGGGGAGTGCCGAGCCGTCGGTGTCAGCGGCACGGGTTTACAGGGTCAGGGGTGTACATGCTCAGAGGTGTACGGGGTGACGTGCCGTCACGCCCAGTCCTCCGGCTCCCAGGCGAGGAGCAGGTCGAGCAGCTCCCGGTCCCCCTCGGTCCGCAGGTCGTCCACCGAGATGCGGTTGTACAGCCAGAGGACCAGCTCACTGGCCGTGCCGTGGACGGAGAACCCTGCCGCGTCCGGGTCCTCGCCGGGAGCGGGCAGCCGGGTGGTCCGTGCACCGTCGCCGTCGACCGTGAGGCGCCAGGAGCGGCCCTCGGTGGCGTGGAGGTCGAAGGCGGTGGGCTTGTGCGGCCAGGCGCTCGTCGAGTAGCTGGCGATGAACAGGTTCTCCTCGACGCCGTCGAGCCCCACCTCGAGCGGCAGGACGGCCGACTCGCCCACGGTGAGCTGGGCGTCGTAGGTGTGCACCGCGATCTCCTGGACCTGGTGCCGGGCGACGCCACCGGCGGTGTGCGGCGTCTGCGTGTTGCCCCAGGCGGTGAAGCAGCCCTGGTCCGGACCGGCCTCCCGCAGGGCCGCCAGCAGGAGCTCGGTCGAGCCGGCCAGCCAGGCCAGCGCGGCCTCGCGCTCCCGCGGTGCGACCACGTCGCCCTGGGCCGGGGTCCTGGCCGTAGCGTCCGGCCCGGCGGCGACGGTGGCGGCCCAGCGGCGACGCCCCTCGCCGATGTGCTGCACCAGGTCGTACAGCGTCCACCCGGGGCAGGTCGGCACCGGCAGGTCGAGGCTGGGCGCGGCGGCGACCGCGGCGCGGAAGGCGGTCGAACGGTCGTCGATCAGCCGCAGCAGGTCGGAGAACTCCAGAGTCTTGTGCACGGCGGCAGTTCTACCACCCCGGTCCGTTCACCCGACAGCGGTTTTTCCCGGGCGGTCAGGCCCCGGCGGGCGGCACGGACAGGTGCTGGGAGAGCCACTCCAGCGAGGGCGGCAGCAGCCGGGTCCAGGTCTGGAAGTTGTGCCCGCCGGTGGGCAGTTCGGCGGTCGAGACGGCCATCGGGGCCGGGATCGCGGCCTCGAAGCGGTCGGTGTCCTTCTTGTAGTTGCCGTCGCCCTCGTCGGTGCCGGAGAGCATGACCGAGATCTTCGGGACCGGCAGGTTCTTCAGCCGCCACATCAGATCGGCCTCGTCGCGCCGCTGCTGGCTGCCCTTGAACAGGTCACCGGTGGTGGCGTCCTCGGCGGCCTTGTAGTAACCGGAGATGGAGACGGCGCTCGGGAAGACGTCGGGGTGGCGCATGGCCAGCTTGAGCGCGCAGTACCCGCCGGTGGAGTTGCCCAGCACGCCCCAGGCGTGCGCGTCGGCCGAGACCCGGTAGGAGGCCTCGATCACCTTCGGCACGTCCTTGCTGAAGTACGAGTCGGACTGCGCTCCCCCGGGGATGTCCTCGCACTCGGTGTCGGCGGGCATCGCCGGGGAGGGGCGCATCAGCACCAGGACGGTCGGCTGCATCTTGCCGGCCTGCATCAACTGCAGAGCGGCGCCGGGGTAGTTGAGCCGGGTGATCAGGTTCTTTGCGTCCCCGGGGAAGCCGGTCATCACGATCGCGGCGGGGAACTTGCCGCCCGCGTGCTCGGGCTGGAAGTACTGCGGCGGGAGGTAGACGTACCCGTCGGTGCTCAGGCCGGTGCTCGGGCCGGGGATCCGCACGACCCGGATCTCGCCCGCCACCTTGGGGTCGCGGCCGAGCGCGCCGCCGCCCTGGACGGGCTCCTTGCCGAGCTCCTGCACGGCCGCGGTCTTCTGCTCGGCCCCGGCCGCCGCCGGGTGGCCGCCGAGCGCCTTGCTCTGGACGGTGACCGAGCCCTGGTCGCCGGTGCCCAGCAGGTCGTCCCAACTGCTGTAGAAGGTGAAGTAGTTGTTCGCCACCAGGGCCAGCGCGCAGATGACGGCCAGCTGGGTGCCGACCAGTGCGCCGATCCGGCCGAGCACCGCCCGCCAGCTCCGCCCGGCCAGCCGCGGCCAGAACCACACCGTCGCCGCCATCACCAGGGCGGCGCAGAGCACCGCCAAGGCCAGTACCTTGTGGCTGGTCAGGCCCATGCCCCGTAGCTCCCGTACGTTCCGCCGGGCCCCCGGCCCGTCCACCGACCAGCGGGACACCCCGCGTCGTTCATCGGTAGGTACGCCTGACACGGGCGTTCCGGTTGCATCCGGCCGCCGCCCGGTACCCAGCTCGCACTCAGCCGCTCCCACCGCGGCCTAAGTATGCACCCGGCGGGTGAACGGCCCGTACCGCCGATTCGGCCGACGAAGGTTCGATCTCGTACAGTCCGATGCCATGGACACCTCCGCCGACCTCTTCGACGAGCTTTTCACCCAGGTCCGCACGGCCGCCGGGCGATTCGGACACCGGGAGCACCTGGAGCTGGCCTGGCTCGCGGTCCGCCGGGTGGGCCTGCGGGAGGCCGTCGCCCTGGTGGCGGAAGGCATCCGCCGCACCGCCACGGCGGCCGGGGCCCCGGAGAAGTTCCACGCGACGATGACGCGGGCCTGGGTCGAGCTGGTCGCCCGCCACGCCGACGCCCCCGACTTCGACACCGTGCTGGCCGCCCACCCCGAGCTGCTCGACCAGCAGCTGCTCCACCGCCACTACACCCCCGAGACCCTCGCCTCCCCCGGCGCCCGCGCCTACTGGGTCGAGCCCGACCTCGCCCCGCTCCCGGGCCGCACGCCCAGGGTCTAGCTAGGTGGCCGCCACGCCGATCAGGACGGCCGCCAGGGAGAGGCCAGCCACGGCCGCGGCCCAGCCGGCCGCCTTGCGGAGCCGGGCGCGGCGGCGGAGGCACCAGCCGAACAAGGCGGGCCGGCGGTGGCGTACGGCCGCCAGCACGACGGCGGCGCCGAGCAGGTACAGGGCGGCCATGAAGTAGAGCAGGAGCACGGCCTCCAGGACGGCGTGGGTGCCGGTGCGGACGCAGATGTCGCCCTCCGGCGGGCAGTCCACCGCGAGGGTTCGGCCGTGCACGTCACCCTCCTCGCCAAGGATCCACACCACGCCCCGGAAGGCACCGGGGGCCGCCTCGCGCGGGGCGACCGGGCCCGAGCAGCTGTAGCTGACCGAGCCCTTGGCGCTCCGGTGCCTGGTGCAGTCCTGGACGTGCAGTTCGCCCTTGGCGCCGGTCCAGCCGGCGGTGGCCGCGAGGTGGTCGAGGTTCTGCGGGGTCCACTTGACCGCCCCGGTCAGCACGAGACCGCCGAAGGCCAGCGCCACCAGCAACGGCAGCAGCCCCAGCCGCCTGGGCGGCCGGGGCCCCTGGTGCCGTTTCGGTGTGGCCGCGTACTTGGTCCGGTCCCGGCCGGGCGTTCCGGTCTTCCTCTTCGGCATCGCCGCTCCCCCCGTGAGAATCGGCGCACATCGTAGCCAGCGGGGCCGGGCCGGTCAGGCGTGGGTGCCGCCGTCGATACGGATCTCGGTGCCGGTGACGAAGGCGCCGTCGTCGGAGGCCAGCATGGCGACCACCCCGGCCACCGCCTCGGGGCCCGCGAAGCCGTAGGCGCTGTCGGCCGGCCTGAGGGCCGGGCTGAGCTTGGCGAACAGGGCCATGTCGGCGTCCTCGGGGATGCCCGGGCCGCGGTTCTGGCCGCTGGCGCCGGAGGCGTCGGTCATGCCGCTGCTGATCGAGCCGGGCGCCACCGAGACGGCCCGCAGGCCCTGCGTCGCGTACTCCAGGGCGATCGCGTGGGTGAAGGACTGGATACCGCCCTTGCTCGCCGCGTAGGCCGCCATGTACGGGTGCGCGAAGGTCGCCGAGGTGGAGCTGAAGTTGACCACCACGCCGCGGCCGGAGGCGAGCAGCGCGGGCAGCGCCTCGCGGGTGACCAGGAAGGTGCCGGTGAGGTTGACCGCGAGGACGCGGTTCCAGAACTCCAGCGTGGTCTGCCCGGTGTGCGAGGAGCGCAGGATGCCGGCCGCGTTTACCACGGCGTCCAGCCCGCCGAGCCCGGCCACCGCCTGGGCGACCCCGGCCACCACGGCGGACTCGTCGGCGATGTCCAGGACGGCGGTGGTCAGGCGCTCGGCGGTGCCGTCCGCGAGGGCCAGCTCGCGGGTGGCGGCCAGGCCGGGCTCGGCCACGTCCGCTCCGACGACCCGGCCGCCCTCGGCGAGGATCCGGCGCGCGGTGGCCTGGCCGATGCCGGAGCCCGCGCCGGTGATCAGTACGCGGCGGCCCTCGAAGCGGTTCATGGTGCTCTCCCAGCTGGATCGTGCGGCGCCGATCGGCGCCCCTCCTGCACGGTACGCCCAGATGGCACGTTGTGCCACTTCTGCATCCGGCGACGGCCGGACGGCTAGACTGGGGCGGTGCCAGAGACCACTCCGCGCCCCTCCCTGACCGAGCGCCGCAAGGCCGCGACCCAGCAGGAGATCGCGCTCGCCGCCGCGATGCTCTTCGCCGAGCACGGGCCGGAGGCGACCACCGCCGAGGACATCGCCCGCGCGGCCGGGCTCTCGCTGCGCACCTTCTACCGGTACTTCCGGACCAAGGAGGACGCCGTCGCACCGCTGCTGTCGGCGGGCGTGCGGTACTGGATCGACGAACTCGCGGCCACCCCGGCCGAGTTGCCCCTCACCGAGGCGCTGGAGCAGTCGGCCCGCCGCGCCCTCGCCCCGGGCCCGGGCCGCCCGGCACAGGCGCTCGACTGGATCCGCGGCCTGCTGCGCGTGATGGCCGACGCGCCCGACCTGCTCGCCGTCTGGCACCGCGTGCACCACGCCTCCGAGCTGGCGCTGACCCCGGTGATCGCCCCCCGCACCGACGCCGACCCGCTGGAGACCCGCCTGGCGGCCGCCGCCGCCAACACCGCGATGCGCGTCGCCCTCGAGACCTGGGCCGCCTCCGACGCCCCCGCCACCGAGGCGGCCGGCCTTGCGGCCCGCTGCCTGCGCGAACTGACCGCGGGGCTGAAGGTCTGACGGACCTTAGAGGGGTACGACCACCACCGGGCAGTGCGCGTGGTGCAGCACCGCGTGCACCGCGCCGCCCAGGCGCAGGCCGAAGTGCGGGGCCGGGGCGTGCCGGGCGATGACGAGCAGGGCGGCCGTGGCGGACTCCTCGACCAGGACGGCCGGGGCGGCGCCGGTGAGCTGGTCGGCGGTCAGTTCGACGTCGGGGTAGTCGGGGTGGACGGCCTCGACGGTGCGGCGCAGCACCTGCTCGTGCAGGGCGGTCTCCTCGCCGAGCTCGTCGAGCATCGGGGCCATCCGGCCGAGGTCGGCGACCACGGTGGACCAGGTGTGCAGGGCGCGGACCGGCAGCTTGAGCAGCTCGGCCTCCTTCAGGGCGAACCGCAGGGCCACTTCGTCCCGCTCGTCCCGGATCGCCACCAGCAGATGGTCGGCGAGGCGCTCGGGCGGCACCTCCCGCACCACCACGGTCGGGCAGGCGGCGTGCGCGCTGACCCGCAGGCTGACCGAGCCGAGCAGCAGCGAGGCGAAGCCGCCGTGGCCCCGGGTGCCGACCACGGCCAGCTCGGCGTGCTCGGCGGCGGTGAGCACGGCCGGCGCGGCGTCGCGCGGCACCACGTCGCCGGTGATCCGCAGGCTGGGGTGGGCGGAGGTGAGCAGGTCGAGCTGCTCGTCCAGCACGGCCTGGGCGTTCTTCAGCACCAGGTCGGTGACCGCCGCCCCGGCCCGGGGCGAGAGGGTGACGGTGCCGGTGTTGACGGCGTGCACCAGGTGCAACGGGCAGCCGCGCCGCTCCGCCTCCCGGGCGGCCCACTCGGCGGCCTGGGCCGCCGGGGCCGAGCCGTCGACGCCGACCACCACGCCTGCGGGGGATCTACCGTTCATGACCGCTCCTGGGGTGCGTCTCCTCTCCAAGGATGCGCCCGGAAGCGGTCGCGCGGGCCCCGGAGCACTCCCGGAACCCGCGCGGTCACAGCCGGTCAGACCTTGGCGGCCTCCCACTCCTGCCGGTAGTCGTCGAAGATCTCCTTCAGGTGGTGGCCGATCTTCAGGTAGTCGAGGTCGTCCAGGTTGGCCAGCGAGACCCGGACCGACCACTCCGGCCCGTCGAAGCCGCCGCCGTTCAGCAGCACCACCCCGGTGTGCTCGGCGAGGCGGAACAGCGGCTCGGTCGGCTCGTACGTCTTCACCAGGTACTCGGCGAACTCCGGCCCGGCCACCCGCTCGGCCTCGGCCTGCAGGTCGAGCTCGATGTAGTACCCGGCGCGCTTGTCGTCCTCGGAGATCTTCATGCCGGAGCCCTCCAGGAGCAGCGAGAGCCGCTGGTGGACGATCTCCTGCACCTTGGCCTTGTAGGCCTTGCCCTCGGGCAGCATGGCGAAGAGCGAGAAGAGGTCCATCTGGACCTGCTGGGGCAGCGAGAGCCCGGCGGTGTGGTTGAGCGCGACCTGGCGGGAGTCGGCCACCAGGCGGTCGATGAAGCGCAGCTTCTCGGGCTCCAGCGTGATCGAGCCGTAGCGGCGGGCCAGCCGCAGCTTCTCCTCGGCGGGCAGCTCGGCCAGCATGTCGTCGAAGACGTTGTCCTGGTGCAGGCCGATCACGCCGAGGCGGTGGCCGGTGCAGCCGTAGTGCTTGGAGTAGGAGTAGACGAGCAGGGTGTTGCGCGGCAGGTCGGCGGCGATGGTGCGGAAGCCGTTGACGAAGGTGCCGTAGACGTCGTCGGTGACGATCATCAGGTTGGGGTTCGAGGTGGCGACGATCTCCTTGATCTGGTCCGCCACCCGCTGGGAGAGCTCGAGCGAGGGCGGGTTGGAGGGGTTGACCAGGCAGACCAGCTTCACCGCCGGGTCGGCCAGCTTGGCCACCTCCTCCGTCGGGTAGCGCCAGCCGCGAACGCCGGTCTCGGCGAAGCTGGACGCCTCGACCTTGACCACGTCGAACCCGAAGGTGTCCAGCTCGGCGATCTCGATGTACGGGGTGAAGACCGGCACCATCAGGGCGATCTTGTCCCCCTGGTGCAGGATGCCGTTCTTCATCAGGGTGTCGAAGATGTAGCACATCGCCGCCGTGCCGCCCTCGGTGGCGAACAGGTCGAGCCGGTCGGCCGGCGGCCTGCCGTCCATCAGCTCCTCCTGCAGGTAGCCGCGCACCACCTGCTCGCCGCAGCGCAGCATCCGGTCCGGCACCGGGTAGTTGTCGCCGATCGCCGAGTCCGCCAGCTCGTGGATCCAGGCGTCCCGGTCCAGGCCGAAGCGCTCGACGCCGAGGGCGATGCAGGCGGTGAGCAGCTCGACGCCGGGCAGTTCGGGGTGGCTTCGGGCGAACCGGTCGTACCGCTCGGCGATGCCCTGCTGCTCGGGCATGCCGCCCAGGTTGTCGGCCGTCCAGACCCGGCGGCTCTCCTGCAGGGCGAAGTGGCCGAGCGCGAGGTAGGCCTCGCGCGGGCCGGTGGCGATCCAGTTCGGGTTGCCGCGGCCGGCGTTGAGCAGGTTCCGGCTGGACTTCTCCTTCTGGCCCGGCCGGTCGGCCTGGTACTCCTCCGCGAGCTTGATGAACTCGCCCTTGAGCTCGAAGGGGCTCAAGCGCGACATCCGGCGGATGTCGTCACGGCTGATCGAGGGCTTGCTCATGAGACGTCGACTCTCCTAGGAACAGCGGGACTTGACCGAGCAGGACTTAACCGAGCAGGGCGACGATGACCGCGCCCCAGATGGTCAGCAGGACGTTGCCCGCCGCGTACGGGATGGTGTAACCGAGCGTCGGGATCTGGCTCTTGGCCTCTTCGTTGATCGCGCCGATCGCGGCCGTGGTGGTCTGGGCCCCGGCGACCACGCCCATCAGGATCGGGGTGCGGATCCTGAACACGTAGTGGCCGACCAGCAGGCCGGCGATCAGCGGGAGCACGGTGGCCACTGCGCCCCAGATCAGCAGGCCCCAACCCGCCTGGGAGAGACCGCTGGTGAAGCCGGGCCCGGCGTTGACGCCGACGATCGCGACGAAGGCGCACAGCCCGAAGGTGTCCATGAACCACTGGGCGCCGGGCGGCACGTTGCCGTAGGTCGGGTACTTGCCGCGGATCCAGCCGAAGACCAGGCCCATGATCAGCGCGCCGCCGGAGGTGGAGAGGCTGATCGGCACCCCGCCCGCGGTGAGCGCCGGGATGCCGATGCAGCCACCGAGGAAGATGCCCAGGCCCACCCAGACCATGTCGGTGGCGAAGCTGGTCGGCACGGTCTTGCCGAGCGCCTTGGTCGCCGGGTCGACCAGGCGCTTGGGGCCGGTCAGCACCAGGGTGTCGCCGCGCTCCAGCGGGGTGGAGAGCCGGTAGGGGAACTCGGCGCCCGAGCGGTACATCTTGTCGACGAACACGCCCACCATGAACGGCTCCCGGCGCACCTCGGCGATGGTCTTCCCCAGGTGCGCCTGCTCCGAACAGACCACGTGCAGGTGCTCGGTCTGGTAGCCGAGCAGCCCGGCGTCGTCCGTCTCGGGGCCGATGTGGGCGACGGGGTCGAAGTCCACCAGGTCGTGCCGCAGGGCGCTGACGGCCAGCACGTCGCCGCGCTCGATCACGGTCTGCTGGGAGTGCTCCAGGATCGCCCCCGCCCGGCGGACCCGGGTGACGTAGATCCGGCGGCCGAGCTCCTTCTGCTGCGCCTCTACGTCGTCGATGGTGCGCCCGACGAAGCCGTTGACGGCGCTGAAGGCGCGCAGCACCACCTCGTAGTAGCCCTCGGAGAGGTCGGGGTTGTCCTCCGGGGCGTCCAGCTCGATGGCCAGCTGGCGGCTGTCGGCCGCGAGGTCGCTCTTCAGCAGCTTGGGGGCAATGTTGGCCAGCAGGATGGCGCACAGGATGGTGCCGAGCGGGTAGGTGACGGCGTAGCCGATCGGCACCAGGTTCTGCTCGGCGGTGATCTGGTCCGCGCTCAGGCCCTGGATGTTGGCGATGGCGTCCTGGGCTACGCCGATCACGGCGGACTGGGTGAGCGCGCCGCCGAGCAGGCCGGCGCCCAGGCCCGGGCCGTAGCCGAGCATCTTGTCGAAGCCGTAGCAGACGCCGAGGCCGGTCAGGCAGACCACCACGGCCACCCCGACCTGCGGCAGGCCGTCCTTCCTGAGGCCGCGGAAGAACTGCGGGCCGACCTTGTAGCCCAGGGCGAACAGGAACATGATGAAGAAGACCGACTTCACCGTGCCGTTGATGGTCACGTCCGTGACCCAGCCGGTGAACAGCCCGGCGATCAGACAGCCCGTCACGGCGCCCAGCCCGATGGCCTTGTAGCGGACCTTCCCGACCAGGAAGCCGATCGAGATGGTCAGGAAGATCAGGAGTTCCGGGTAGGGCTTGAAGACGTGGGCGGTGATCCAGTCCATGCAGGTCCTTGCGGGGGGCGGTGAGGGTGGTCAGGACAGGCCGAGGATGCCGACCAGGATCGGGCCGGTCAGCGGGAGCAGGAAGTTGGAGAGGGTGTAGGTGATCGTGTAGCCGAGCATCGGGACGCTGGACTGTGCGACGTTGCTCACGGCGGTGATCGCCGGGGTCGAGCACTGCTGCCCGGCGACGGCGCCGATCAGGATCGGCGGCTCGATCTTCAGCAGCTTGCGCCCGACGAAGAGCGAGAGCAGCGCGGGCACCACGACCATCAGGATGCCCGCCGACGGGAGCAGCACCGGGTACTGCCTGAGCAGCGGCCCGGCGTCGGGGCCGGCGGCCAGGCCGGTCACGGCGATGAACATCGACAGGCCGATGTCCTTGGCGGTCTGCGCGGCGACCGGCGGGTAGGCCCCGAAGGTGGGGTGCTGGGCCCGCAGCCAGCCGAAGACCAGGCCGGCGATCAGGCAGCCGCCGCCGGTGCCGAGCGAGAGGTTGGCACTGCCCGCGTGGACGCTGACCATGCCGAGCAGCACGCCGACGCAGATGCCCAGGCTCAGGTAGATGTAGTCGGCGGTGTCCTGCCGGACGCCGGCGCCGATCTTGGCGGTGAACTTGTCCACCTTGGAGCGGGCGCCGACCACCGTGAGCGTGTCGCCCCGGCGCAGCTCGGTCTCGCCGACGGCGGGCAGGTGGTGGTCGACGCGCTGGATGTCGGTGAGGTAGACACCCCCGGTGTACTCGCCGTCGGCGGCGCGCAGTTCGTTCAACGAGCGGCCGGACAGCTCCTTGCTGGTGACCACGACCTGCTGGACCGCGAGTGGGCTGTCGAGGCCCGGCACGCCCGAGGTCTCGGGCCCGAGCTCGTGCCCGGCGTCCATCACGGCCTCGCGGCCGCCGACCACCAGCACCCGGTCGCCGCGCCGCAGCACCAGGTCCGGGGCGGCGGTGAGCACCTGGCCGTCCCGTTTGACCCCCTCGATGGAGATCAGCTGACGGGCGGTGGACTGGAAGGTGGCGATGGTGGCGCCCTCGCCCTGGGAGACCAGGTAGGTACGGCCGACCAGCGCGGGCAGCGCGGCCTGCTCGTCCTCACCCAGGCTGGTGTCACCGCCGCGCATCTTCTCCCACAGCTCGCGGCAGGCCTCGGGCAGCTTGATCCGGAGCATCATCGGGAAGAGCTGGCTGGTCAGCATGACGATGGTGATCAGGCCGAACAGGTAGCAGACCGAGTAGGCCGTCGCCACGTGCGCCTGCAGCTGGTTGGACTGGTCGGGGGTGATCCCGGACAGCTTGCCGATCGCCTCCTGCGCGGTGCCGACCACGGCGGACTCGGTGGCCGCCCCGGCCAGGATGCCGGAGGCGGTGCCCACGTCCAGGTCGAAGCCCTTGGCGAAGCCGAGCGCCAGCAGGATGACGACCCCCGCCTCGAGCACCGACAGCACGCCGAACCGCAGGCCCTTGGCGTTGAGGTTGGCGAAGAACTGCGGCCCGGCGATGTAGCCGAGCGAGAAGATGAACAGGGCGAAGGCCACGTTCTTCACGTCGCTGTTGACGGAGACGTGCTGAGCGCCGATCAGCATCGAGACGATCAGGGTGCCGCAGATCCCGCCGAGCTGGATCGGGCCGACCCGCAGCTTGCCGACCAGGTAGCCGATGCCCAGACAGGCGAACAGCGCGAGTACGGCGTTCTCCCGCAGCAGGCTCAACCTTCACACCGCCCGGCGGAGGGCGCATCGGGCGCTGGAGGGGGCGCGGGGCGCAGAGGTCTGATCATGCAGCCGATTACATCGCACTTGTGACGCTATGTCCCTTTTTTCCACCCCTTGGCGTGGCACGCCGTGGCACGCCGTGGCACGCCCAGCGGGCCATGGCCGAAAAGGTGTCCGAAACAGACCGTTTCCCCCTGGCACCGGGTGCCGTTGTCGCAATCATGATCACTGAGCTGACGGTCTCCGACCTGACCCGCGCCCTCTACCGCGACGACCTCCACCACCATGAACGATGGCGCAAGCTCATCAGCACGCCCCCGTTCCGACAGCGCACCGGCCTGAGCCGTACCGAGCGCCTCGACCTCTCCTACGAACGCCTCCGCCTGCTCGCCGAGGCGGTCGAGGACGGCGAGCAGCTGGCCGCCGACCCGGCGGGCCTGGCCGCACTGCACGAGTGGACCGGCCTGGTGGACAGCGGGCTGACCACGCTGGCCGGCATCCACTACAACCTCTTCCTCGGCAGCCTGGTCGACCACGACGGCGGCCGGGACCTCACCGAGTACACCTCGTTACGGCGCACCGGCACCTTCCTGTGCACCGAGCTGGCCCACGGCAACGACGCCGCCGCCCTGCAGACCACCGCCACCTACCGGCCCGAGAGCGGCACCTTCCTGCCGCACACGCCCGGCCCGGGCGCCCAGAAGTTCATGCCCAACACCAGCCTCAGCGGCGGCCCGAAGAGCGCCGTCGTCGCCGCCCGGCTGCTGGCGGGCGGCACCGACCACGGGGTCTTCCTCTTCCTCGTCCCGCTCTCCGACGGCGGGGCCAACCGGCCCGGGGTGCGGGTGCGGCCACTGCCCGAGCGGGCCGGCAGCCCGGTGGACCACTGCCTGACCTCCTTCGACCGGGTCGAGCTGCCCGCCGCCGCCCTGCTCACCGGCGAGCACGGCCGACTGGCCCTCGACGGCACACTGAGCAGTTCTCTCGGGAACAAGCGGAAACGATTCCTCGCCGCGATCGGCCGCGTCACCACCGGCAAGCTCTGCATGAGCGCCGCCGCCCTGGCCACGGCCCGCAAGGGGCTCGCCGTCGCCGTCCGCTACGGCCACCACCGCCGGCTCACCACCCCCCAGGGGGACCTCCCGGTCTTCGCCCACCGCAGCCACCACGCCCCGCTGGTCGGCGCACTGGCCACCACGTACGCGATGACGCTGCTGCACCGCGAGGCCGTCCGGCGCTGGGCCTCCCGCACTGACACCGAGGCAGCCGAGCGGCTGGTGGCGGTGGTCAAGGGCTGGACCACCTGGGAGGCCCGGGCGATCGCCACCGAGTGCCGGGAGCGCTGCGGGGCCCAGGGGCTGCTGGCGGTGAACGGGATCGCCGAGCTCGCCACCGATCTGGAGGGCACCATCACGGCCGAGGGCGACAACCTGGTGATCTGGGCCAAGGCCGGGGCCGAGCTGCTCTTCCAGCACACTCCCCCGCCGCCACCCGCGACCGCCGGGCGTGAACTCACCGACCCGGCCACCCTGCTCGACCTGCTGGCGGCCGTCGAGCACCGCTGGCTCACCCGCGCCAGGGAACAGCTGCGCCGCGGCCCCTCGGGGGATCCCGTCGCCCGCTGGAACAACGCCGTCACCCCCGCGCTGCGCCTGGTCGAGGCGCACGCCCAACTGCTCGCCGCCCGCGAGCTGGCCCGTGCCGCGGAGCTGAGCGACTCCCCCGGCGCGGCGGCCGTGCTGCTCGACCTGCTGCGGCTGTTCGCCCTGCAGCGGATCGCCCCGCACTCCGGCGAGCTGCTCACCCACGGGCACCTGACGGCCGGGCAGGTGCTCGCCCTCCCCGAGCTTGCCGACCGCCTGATCGGCGAGCTGGCCCCGCAGGCCCTCGCGCTGGTCGAGGCCTTCGACCTGCCGGGCGAGCTGCTGGCCGACTTCCCGATCGCGAACGCCGACTACGCCACCGCCTACGACGACCCGCGCGGGCACTGGCACCGCCAACCCGACCTGGCAGGATGCGGGGTATGACGTACCTCGCTGCCGACGACCGCTACTCCGCCATGACCTACCGCCGGGCCGGGCGAAGCGGCGTGCAACTGCCCGCCGTCTCGCTCGGCCTCTGGCACAACTTCGGTGACACCCAGCCGCTGGAGGTGCAGCGCGCCGTGCTGCGCCGGGCCTTCGACCGGGGTGTGACCCACTTCGACCTCGCCAACAACTACGGCCCGCCGTACGGCAGCGCCGAGCGCAACTTCGGCACGCTCTTCGCGCAGGACTTCCGCCCGTACCGGGACGAGCTGTTCATCGCCTCCAAGGCCGGCTACGACATGTGGCCCGGCCCGTACGGGGACGGCGGCTCGCGCAAGTACCTGCTGGCCAGCCTGGACCAGTCGCTGGGCCGGATGGGCCTGGAGTACGTGGACGTCTTCTACTCCCACCGGTACGACCCGGCGACCCCGCTGGAGGAGACCATGGGCGCCCTGGACCAGGCCGTCCGCTCCGGCCGGGCGCTCTACGCCGGGATCTCCAACTACCCGGCCGCGCAGCACCGGGAGGCGGCGGCGATCCTGCGCGAGCTGGGCACGCCGGTGCTGATGAACCAGGCCCGCTACTCGATCCTGGACCGGGGCGTGGAGCGCGAGGGCGTACTGGAGGCCGTCCGCGAGACCCAGACCTCGCTGATCGCCTACTCCCCGCTCGCCCAGGGCCTTCTGACGGACCGTTACCTCTCCGGCGAGGTGCCGGCCGGCTCGCGGATGTCGGTGGGGCACTTCCTGAAGGAGGAGGCGCTCACCGAGGCCAAGCTCGGGCAGCTGCGGGCGCTGGCGAAGGTGGCCGAGGGGCGCGGGCAGACGCTGGCCCAGCTGGCGCTCTCCTGGGTGCTGCGCGACGAGCGGGTGGTCTCGGTGATCATCGGGGCCAGCAGCGTGGCCCAACTCGACCAGAACCTCGCGGCGTTGGCCGCCGGGCCGCTTAACCACGAGGAGCTGGCCGAGATCGACCGGCTGAGCGGCTGAACCACCGTCCGAGGGGCCCCTCGCCGGGCCCCTCGGACGCTCGGGCTCACTGCACGGGCGTGTACTTGTAGCCGACCCGGCGGACGGTGACGATGGTGTCCCGGTGGCCGGGGCCGAGCTTGCGGCGCAGCCGGGCCACGTGCACGTCCACCGTCCGGCCGTCGCCGACGTGGCCGTAGCCCCAGACGGCGGAGACCAGCTGATCCCGGGTGTGCACCCGCTGCGGGTGCTCGGTGAGGTGCGCCAGCAGCTCGAACTCCAGGTAGGTGAGGTCGAGTTGCCTGCCGTCCACGGTGGCGTGCCGGCGCTCGGTGTCGACGTTGATGCCGTGCGCCTTGGACCTCGGGGCGGCGGCCGGCACCGGATTCGGCGCCTGGGCGGGCTCGGTGGGGACCAGCACCAGGTAGCCCGTCAGCGGACCCTCCCCGTACTGGGCACTGTACTGGGCCAACAGGCCCTGCGGGATGGCGGACTGGGGCAGCGCGGCGACGACGCTGGCACCGGCCGGCAGGCTCTCCACCAGCGCCGCCGGGGCGGGCTGGGGCGGGGCGCTGTGGCGCACGGGCGGGACGGACCGGACGGCGCGCAGGTGCGGGTAGCCGGTCGTGGTGGGCAGGGGAAGGGTGGCCGTAGCAGTGGACATGAGCAGCTCTTTCGCGCGTGACGGGTGGTGGGCGTCGTCTGCGCGTCGGACCAGGCCGGTTGCCGGGGGCTGATGTGAGGTCAGCGGGCGGCGGGCCGGGACGCGCGAGGCGAACCCGGACACATCCGGTCGAAGAGATGCGGCTGTCGGGACGGCCAGAACGGCTCGAGGTCGAAACGACCCCGGGCGCTGTCCACGACATGATTCATGACGCCATTCAACCAGAAGAACCCGCCGCCGTGTGACGTCAGGTCGCACGGCTTCCGGAAACAGTGCTGCGCGGGTGTTACGGGCGTACGGCGGCAGGTGTCCGCGGGCCGAGCCCGGCGGCGTGCTCGACCAACCGGATCAGCAGCGCCTTGCCGTCCTCGCGGCGGCGGGCGTCGCAGAGCAGCACCGGCACCAGCGGGTCCAGGTCCAGCGCCGCGCGGACGTCGTCCGGGGCGTAGACCTCGGTGCCCTCGAAGCAGTTGACGGCGACCAGGAAGGGGATGCCGCGCTGCTCGAAGAAGTCCACCGAGGGGAAGCAGTCGGCCAGCCGGCGGGTGTCGGCGAGCACCACGGCGCCGAGCGAGCCCTGGGCCAGCTCGTCCCAGAGGAACCAGAACCGGTCCTGCCCCGGGGTGCCGAACAGGTAGAGCGCGAGGTCGGGCCGCAGGTCGATCCGGCCGAAGTCCATCGCCACCGTGGTGGTGCGCTTGGCCTCCACCCCGGTGGTGTCGTCCACCGGGCGGCCCAGCTCGCTCAGCTGCTCCTCGGTGCGCAGCGGCCGGATCTCGCTGACCGCGCCGACCAGGGTGGTCTTGCCCGCGCCGAAGCCCCCGGCCACGAGGATCTTGAGGGCGCGGACGCGCCACGGGGAGGGGGATGCGTCAGAGAGCTCGGAGGCCATTGATCACGTCTCGCAGCAGGCGCTCGTCCGGGAGCCCGGAGAGCGGAACGGGTCGGGTGACGCTGATCAGCGCGGCCTCGTGCAAGTCCCCCAGCAGCACCCGCACCACGCTCACCGGCAGATCGGTGTACGAGCCGAGCTCGGCCACGCTGAGCGGCTCGCTGCGGCAGAGCGACAGGATGCTGTGGTGCTCGGGGTCGAGGTCCGGCACCGGGCCCCGCTCCGGGTCCGGCTCGGCGACGGTGATCAGCGAGATGAGGTCGAACAGGCCCTCGTCGGCGGGCCGGGTGCGGCCCCTGGTCATCGAGAACAGCCGCACCACCGGGCCCGCTTCGTCGTCGAACCAGACGGTTTCGACCGGCGGCTTGGGGGCGAAGTCATCGACCGGGGCCGGTGCTTCTGCCTCGGCGGGCGCGTCGTCCTCGAGTGGCCCGTCCGGTGCGGCGTCCTCGGTGCTCATCGGCTGCGATCATCTCCCCGGGGAGGCGGACTCGGCGCGCGGATCCGCGGCGAGGTGCTCGCCGACCCGCTTCACCAGCAGGGCCATCTCGTAGGCGATCTGGCCCACGTCCGACTCCGCGTCGCTCAGCACGGCGAGGCAACTGCCGTCCCCGGCCGCGGTGATGAACAGGAACGCCTCGTCCAGCTCGACCATGGTCTGGCGCACACCGCCGACCTGGAAGTGCCGGCCGGCGCCCTTGGCCAGGCTGTGGAAGCCGGCCGCCACGGCCGCCAGGTGCTCGGCGTCCTCGCGGGCCAGGCCGCTGGAGGTGCCGGTGGCCAGGCCGTCGCTGGAGAGGATCACCGCGTGTCTGAGGGCCGCGACCCGTCCTACCAGGTCGTCCAGCAGCCAGTTGAGCTCGCCGGACGGCTGTGCCGGAGCGGTCATTTTTCGGTTCCTTCCAGAGACGGTGCAGGTGGTGCGGGCAGCGCCTGCGGCTGGGGTGCCGGGGCGAGCGCGGGTGGTACGGGAGCTGACGGTAGCGCGGTGCGCACGGGCGCGGGGCGCGGCGGGTCCGGCTTGGCCGGCTCGGGCGCCGGCACCACGGTGAGCGAGGCGGGCTGCAGGCGGTCGCCCCGGCCGCGCTGGTAGCCGCGCTGGAAGGAGGCGAAGGTCGACCTGGCCTCCTCCGGCGAGCGCTCGCGCACCGGCTCGGGCTCCTGCTCGCCCCCCTCGCGCAGCTGCGGCGCCAGGCTCGCCTGCCGCACCCGCCGGGGCAGCAGGCCTCCGGCCGGCAGCGCCTCGGCGTCCGGCCCTGCGACCGGACGCGGCTTGTCGCCGTTGGGGGCGGCGTGGGCCGGGGTGGCGGCGCCCCCGAGCGGGGCCTCCGGTGCGGTGGCCGGGCGGCGGTGGCGGCCGGAGCCGGGGTCCAGGGCGGTGGTCGAGCGGCGCCGGGGCAGGCCGCCCGGGGTGCGGGCGGGCTCGGCGGCGGCCGGGCGGGGGCCGGTGACGGGCCGGGCGGCGGGCGAGGCGTGCGCGGGCTCGGCGGCGGCCTCGGCCGGGACGGCGACCAGTTCGCGCTGACCGCGGTGCGAGACCGGGCGGGCGGGCGGCGCGGCGGGTGCGGCCGGCGGCGCGGCCGGGCCGGCCGCCTCGGCGAGCAGCTCACGGGGGATCAGGACCACCGCCGCGGTGCCGCCGTACGGCGACTGCCGCAGGTGCACCCGGATGCCGTGCCGCCGGGCCAGCCGGCTCACCACGAACAGGCCGAGCCGGTCGGTGTCGGCGAGGTCGAACTCCTGCTCCTCGGCGAGGCGCTGGTTGATCCCCTCGAGTGCCTGCTCGCTCAGGCCCAGGCCCCGGTCGTCGATCTCCAGGCAGAACCCGTGCGCGACCACCTCGCCCTGCACGGTGACCTGGGTGTGCGGCGGCGAGTACACCGCCGCGTTCTCCACCAGCTCCGCGATCAGGTGCGTCACGTCCGCCACGGCGCTGCCCAGCAGGCCGGTGCCGGGGAACGGCCGGACGATCACCCGGGCGTAGTCCTCCACCTCGCCGACGGCGGCCCGCACCACGTCCACCATCCGCACCGGCTTGCGCCAGGCCCGGCCCGGCGAGCCGCCGGAGAGGATGATCAGACCCTCGGCGTGCCGCCGCATGCGGGTGGTCAGGTGGTCGAGCTTGAAGAGGTCCTCCAGCTCCGCCGGGTCCTCGGTGCGGCGCTCCATGGTGTCGAGCAGGGTCAGCTGACGGTGCAGCAGCACCTGGCTGCGCCGCGCGAGGTTGACGAAGACGGCCGAGACGCCGCGCCGCAGCTCGGCCTGCTCGACGGCGGCCTCGAAGGCGGTCCGCTGCACCTCGTTGAAGGCCTGGCCGACCTGCCCGATCTCGGCGGAGCCGAAATCCAGGGCGGGCGACTCCGCGGCCACGTCCACCGCCTCGCCCCGGCGCAGCCGGAGCATCACGGCGGGCAGCCGGGTGTGGGAGAGCTCGAGGGCGGCGTTGCGCAGCCCGATCAGCTCGCGGGCCAGGCCCCGGCCGATCCGGTAGGAGATGAGGATCGAGACCACCACCGCGACCAGGCCGACCAGGCCGGCGATGCCGCCGCGCACCAGCTGGTTGACGGCGTAGGCCTTGGCCCGGGCGCCGAGCGAGGAGGCCAGCCGGGTGTTGAGCGAGCCCAGGTCGTCCAGCGCCTTGGCCGCCGTGCTGTGGAAGTTGCCCACCGGGGTGCCCTGCATGGCGTGCGGCCGGTCGGGGTTGGTCTCGAAGTAGTCCTCCATGCTGCGCAGCGCGGTCCAGTTCTCGCCGGCCAGCAGGTCCTCGTAGTCGGTCTCGTCCTGCGGGTTCAGCTCGTGGACGTAGACGCCGAGCAGGGCCCGCTGGTTGTGCATCGCGTCCAGCGCACCCTGCACCATGTCCGCGCTCGGTCTGGCACTGGTCTGCAGGCCCTCCAGGGCCGCGTCCTCCTGGGCCAGGTACTCCCGGGCCCGGGCCAGCTCGGTGAGGATCATGCCCTGGCGGGGCAGCTGGCCGCTCTGGCGACTGACGAAGGAGGAGCGGAAGACGAAGACCGGGGTGATCTGGTCGGCGTACTGCTTGATGACGTACGACCAGCTGTTGGCCGCCCGGTCGACCTGACGGCGCAGCAGGGCGAGCTGGTCGCCGGTGGCTAGCACGGCCTGCAGGCGGGCGGTCTGCTCGCGGTTGAGGGCGTCCACGTTGTCGCCGGTGTCCTGCATGCGCAGCAGCTGCAAGTCCCGGTCGGTGACGGCCTGGGCCTGCCGGTAGGCCTCCTGCACCCCGGGGGCGCTGCCGTCGGCCAGCCGCAGCACGGCGGCCCGGCGCTCCTCCTGGATGTCCCGCGCGTACTGGTCGGCGGGCGGGCCGAACGCCCGGTAGACCTGGCTGATGTTCAGCTGCATCCAGGCGTCCCCGGTGGTCACCAGGGTGGCGTACGCCCACAGTCCGGTGAGCGCCACGATGGGCACCATGAGCAGCGCGATGATCTTCGCGCGGATCGAGCGGCGGCGCAGACGCATGGGGTCCTCGGTCGGGAAGGCCAGGCGCGGACGAGGGAGTGGGGCCCGGCGGCGCTGCCCGGCCGACGGATCCGGGCGAGCTTACTACTGTCTGACCACTCGTTCGAAGGGCCTTACGGGTAGCAATCGTGATCATCCGAATCATCCCTTTCTGCCCGTTCTCTTCCCCTGGCACGATCGCCACCGGCATGTGCCGATCCCGGCCGATGGGCCCGATAACCCTGTCCAGCACCCGGATGATCCGGTAGCTTCGGGCCGGATCCCGGGTGTGTGCGCGCCGAGGGGTCCCCCCGGCCGAAGGCTGGGGGAAGCCGGGCGGCCAAGGCCCGGTGGACCGGTCCGGCCGGTACGGACGGGCAGCGAGGGGGCGGGCAGGTGCGCGAAGCAGGGCGCCTCGCGGTGCCGGAGCCGGCCGTCGGCGGGCTGGCCGACTCGGTGTACGACACGGCCGAACGCAACCCCGCCCTGGTGCAGTTCTCCCTCCGGGACGGCGCCGGCTGGCAGTCCGTCACCGCCGCGCGCTTCCGCGACCAGGTGCTCGCGCTGGCCAAGGGCCTGCTGGTGCGCGGGGTCCGCTACGGCGACCGGGTCGCGCTGATGTCCACCACCCGGTACGAGTGGACCCTCTTCGACTACGCGCTCTGGTCGATCGGCGCCATCCCGGTGCCGGTCTACCCCACCTCCTCCGCCGAGCAGGTGCGCTGGATCCTCGCCGAGACCCAGGCGGTGGCCGTCGTGGTGGAGCACGAGGACCACGCGATGACGCTCGGCGCGATCTGCGACGCACTGCCCTCGCTCACCGGCATCTGGCAGCTCGACCGGGGCTGCGTGGCCGCCGTCTCGGAGGACGGCCAGGGGGTACCGGACAGCCTGGTGCACCGCCAGCGCCTGGGCGTGACGCCGGACTCGGTGGCCACCGTGATCTACACCTCCGGCACCGGCGGCCGCCCCAAGGGCTGCCTGCTCACCCACGCCAACTTCGCGGCCCAGTCCGACGCGCTGCTGGCCGGCTGGGGCGAGGTGGTCCGCGAGGGCGGCGGGCAGGCCGCCACCCTCGCCTTCCTGCCGTTCGCGCACGTCTTCGGCCGCATTCTGCAGGTCGCCGCCGTCCGGGGCGGCATCCGGCTCGGCCACCACGGCGAGGTCTCCGGCGACTCGCTGCTGCCCGCGATCACCTCCTTCCGCCCCACCTTCCTCCAGGTCGTGCCCTACGTCCTGGAGAAGGTGCACCAGCGGGCCCGGCAGGCCGCCGAGGAGGCCGGGCGCGGGGAGGTCTTCGCCCAGGCCGTCGCCGTCGCGGTGGAGTGGGCCACCGCCCGCGAGCAGCGCGCCCTTGGCCGCGGCGCGGGCCCGGGCGCGGCGCTGCGGCTGCGCCACGCGGCCTACGACAAGCTGGTCTACGCACGGCTGCGCGAGGTGCTCGGCGGGCGGGTGCGCAGCGTGCTGTGCGGCGGGGCGCCGCTGGGGCGGGAGCTCAGCCTCTTCTTCGCCGGGGCCGGGCTGGCCGTGCACGAGGGCTACGGGCTCACCGAGACCTGCGCGGCCGTCACCTGCAACCCGCCCGGCAAGGTCAAGCACGGCACCGTCGGCACCCCGCTGCCGGGCGTCTCGGTGGTGATCGCCGAGGACGGCGAGATCTGGGTGCGCGGCTCGACCGTCTTCTCCGGCTATCTGGGCCAGGCCCAGGACTCCACCGACTGGTACGACGGCTGGTTCGGCACCGGGGACTTGGGGGCGATCGACGAGGACGGCTACCTCACCGTGACCGGCCGCCGCAAGGAGCTGATCGTCACCAGCAGCGGCAAGAACCTCGCCCCGGCGGCCCTGGAGGAGCGGGTGCGGGCCCATCCGCTGATCTCCCAGTGCCTGGTGGTGGGCGACGGCCGCCCGTACGTCGGCGCGCTGATCACCCTCGACCAGGACGCGCTGGCACACTGGCTGAAGACCCACGGGCGCGAACAGCTCGAGCCCTGGCAGGTGTTGGCCGACGGCGAGCTGCACGCCGAGATCCAGCGCGCGGTGGCGGCCGCCAACACGGCCGTCTCGCGCGCCGAGTCGATCCGCGCGTTCCGGCTGCTGCCCAGGGAGTTCGGCCTCGACCAGGGCCTGCTGACCCCCTCGCTCAAGCTGCGCCGGGGCGCCATCCTGGAGTACTACGCGGACGATGTCGCCGAGCTGTACACACCCTGACGGACCTCCGCCAGGACTCTTGACGGGGAGCTTGGTCCAGTCCATTGTGTGGCTCGGCCTGTGTGCGGCATGCCGACTCGCCCCCCTCCCTCGGGGAGCACTCCACCTGTCCCCCACACAGGAGTTGTGTCTTCGTGCCCACGTCTTCGCGCCGCCGTGCCCTGGCCTGCGCGGCCACCGCCGCCCTGGCCCTCGGCCTCGCCGCCCCCACCGCGGCCCACGCCGACAGCGCCCCGGCCGTCAACCTGGCCACCAACCCCGGCTTCGAGATCCCCACCCTGCCGCTGGCGGCCTGGGGCTCGATCCCGGGCTGGAACTGCGCGCCGGGCGAGGGAGCGCTCAGCACCACGGCGCACAGCGGGAGTTCGGCTCTGGCGGTGACCCCGGCGAGCGCCGACTCGACCGGCGAGTGCTACCAGAGCGTCTCCGTCCGCCCGTCCACCACGTACACGCTCTCCGCCTGGGTGCGCGGCAGCTACGTCTTCCTCGGCGCCACCGGCACCGGCCACGACGTGCCCCCGGCCTGGACGGCGGGCACCGGCGACGGCTGGCAGCAGCTGACCACCACCTTCACCACCGGCGCGCAGAACACCAGTGTCCGCCTGGCGCTGCACGGCTGGTACGGCCAGGGCGCGTTCGGCGCCGACGACGTGCAGCTCAGCGGGCCCGCGGTCGACCCGGCCCGGGCCACCTGGAACGTGCCCACCGCGGACAAGGTGGTCTTCTTCACCACGGACGACGGCTGGCAGCCCACCCAGGCGGCCGAGCAGTTCATCGCCGAGCACCGACTGCCGCTCACCGCCTTCCCGTTGCCGATGCCCTCGGGCAACACCCCGGACTACTTCCGCCGGGTCACCTCGGTGCCGGGCTCCTCGATCCAGGACCACACCGTCTCGCACCGCGACCTCACCACGCTCTCCGCCGCCGAGCAGCAGGCCGAGATCTGCAGCGCCCGCGACGCCGAGCAGCAGATCTACGGCGTCACCCCGACCATGCTGCGCCCGCCGTACTTCACCTTCGACGCCGACACCCTGCAGGCCGCCGCCAACTGCGGGCTGCGCGTGGTGGTCACCGCCACCGCCGACTTCAGCTGGGGCCAGTCGGACATCTACCGGGGCGGCGCCCTCCAGCCCGGCGACATCGTGCTGACCCACTTCACCGACACCCTCACCACCGACCTCCAGCGGGCCTACGCCGCCGCCCAGGCCGCCGGCCTCCAGCCCGCCGGACTCGCCGACTACCTGAAGTAGCCGGCTCTCCCCCGTACCTCTCCCCCCACTGGAGGTGCCACACCCATGGAACGTACCCGGATCACCGGAGCGGACCGGCGGGCCCACGCCCGCGGCCGCCGCCCCCTGGCCGCCCTGATCGGCCTCGGCCTGCTCGCCGGCGGCGCCGGCGCCCTCGCCCTGACCACCAGCGCCGGCGCCACCACCGCCGCCCTGGGCAGCAACTGGTACGCCTCGGCGCCGTACCTGATGCCCGAGGACAACAACCCGCCGGACGCCGCCGCCGTGATGGACGCGACCGGCCAGAAGGCCTTCCAGCTCGCCTTCATCCTGGACGGCGGCGGCTGCAGCCCCGCCTGGGGCGGCACCTCCTCGATCAACTCCGACACCACCATGCCGGCCGTGATCAGCACCATCCGGGCCAAGGGCGGCGACGTCTCGGTCTCCTTCGGCGGCTACGGCGGCACCAAGCTCGGCCAGACCTGCGGCACCCCGGAGGCCACCGCCGCCGCGTACCAGAAGGCCGTCGACAAGTACCAGTTGAAGGCGGTCGACTTCGACCTGGAGGAGCCGGAGTACGAGAACACGGCGGCCATCCACAACGAGATCGGCGCGGCCAGGCTGCTGCAGCAGAACAACCCCGGCCTGTACGTCTCGATCACCACGGCCGGCACCAACGCGGGCACCGGCTGGTTCGGCACCCAGATGCTGAACGAGGCGAAGTCGCAGGGCTTCACCCCGGCCAACTACTCGATCATGCCTTTCGACGGCGGCTTCAACGGCGCGGCGGCGCAGACCGACGCGCTGGTGAAGTTCAACGCGATCCTGCAGTCCACCTTCGGGTGGACGGAGGCCAACGCGTACGCCCACGAGGGCATTTCGATGATGAACGGCCGCACCGACGCCGCCGAGTACTTCCGCCAGGCGGACTTCCAGACCGTGCTCGACTTCGCGACGGCGCACAAGCTGGCCCGCTACACCTACTGGTCCGTCAACCGGGACAGGCAGTGCGCGGGCACGGTGGACCCGGGGCTCTCCGGCTCCTGCTCCAGCGTGGTCCAGAACGACTGGGACTTCACCAAGTACACCGTCCGCTTCGCGGGCGCGACCCCGCCCACCACGCCGCCCTCCGGCTCCCCCTCGCCCTCGCAGTCCTCGCCGGGCACCTGCACCGCCCCGGCCTGGGACCCGGCCAAGGTCTACACGGCCGGCAACGTGGTCTCCTACGGCGGCCACAAGTGGCACGCCAAGTGGTGGACCCAGAACGAGAACCCGAGCGCCAGCGGCCAGTGGGGCGTCTGGGCGGACGACGGCCCCTGCTGACCGCCGCCACCCCGGACACGGGCCAGGGGCCGCGTGACCACCGTGCAGCTGGGTGCACGGCCCCTCACGCGGCCCCTGGCCTCCGCCTCGGTGCTCAGTGGCTGCTGAACGCCGGGTAGTAGCCGCCCGCCTGGCCCGAGGCCTTGGGGTGGTAGCTCTCGTCGATCGGCCAGGTGGTGCTGTTCAGCCAGGTGGTGCTGCTGCCGCAGATCTCGTGGCTGCTGAACAGGCTCCGCACGTCCGCCCAGGCGAAGTTCGCGCCGGCCGCGGCGACTCTCTGCGAGATCACCGAGTCGAGGGTGTCGGCCGCGCCGTTGATGGCGGTCCGCTTGGTGTCGCTGATCCCGAAGATGCAGCTGCCCGGGACCTGGTAGAGGTGCGGGTAGCCGAGCACCACCACATGGGCGTTGGGCGCCTTGCTGCGGATGGTCGAGTAGACCTGGTCGAGCTTGCCGGGCAGCGTGTTCTGGGCGTACGCCTTGGCGCTGTTCACCGCGCTGAGGCAGGCGCTGTCGGAGTCGAGCACGCAGGTCTGCATGGTGCTCGAGAAGCCCGCGTCGTTGCCGCCGATGGTGATGCTCACCAGGGTGGTCGACGAACTCAGCGCCGACACCTGGTTGTTGAGCACGTCGTCGGTGACGGCGCCGGAGCAGGCGACGTCGTTGAACGAAGCCGGGCTGTTGGCGTTCTTCCACAGGTACGGGTAGGCATTGGTGCTGATCTTGCAGCTCCCGCCGGCGCTGGTGTAGCTCCCGGCGCCGACGCCCGAGGAGTACGAGTCGCCGAGGGCGACGTAGTTCTGCCCGGCCGCCTGGGCGGAGGTGGCGGCGGCGACGGTGGACAGGGTGAGGGCGGCCGCCAGTCCGACGGCGGACACGGCACGAGCGAAGCGCATGGGGGCTCCTCCACTGTGGGGGCAGTGATGCGGGTCACAAAGTTGATACCAGGGAGTAGCTTCCGCGGATAGTGGTCATGCCAAAGTTCTTCGCGGAGGGGGGCATACTGCCGTTCTGCGGCCACGAGAGTGTCAACTATCGCTTGCTGCAAGAATATTGACCGATAGGCAGCTGAAGTGGTAATCGCACCAGGGCGGCCTGATGCCCCATCGGGTAGGGGGGGGCTTCACCCGCCGGCGGCCGGGGGGCGGCTTCGCTCAGGAGGAGAAAGCGGCACCCGGCGGCGGCAGCTCTTCGATCGCCTCGTTCGCGGCGGCCGGCACGCCGAGCAGCGCCACGGCGGCGGCCACCGCCGCCCGGGCCTGCCGCAGGCCGGGAGCACCCCAGCCGAGCAGCTCGACGGCCAGCCCGGGGGCGACCAGCAGGCGGCGGTAGTGCCGGCCCGAGGCCGGGTCGGGGGCCGTCGGCCCGGCCGCCCGCAGGGCCGCCGCCATCCGGACCCGGGCGCACTCGTGCCCGCCGTTGGCCGAGCCGACCCGGTCGTACAGGTACCCCAGGTAATGCGGCGGGCCGATCACGGCCTGGGCCTCCTCGCCCGCCTCCCGGGCCAGCGCCCGCCCGGGGTCGCCCGCGTCCTCGGGCTCCAGCGAGCCGCCGGGCAGGCTGACCACGCCGTCCCTCGGGTTGACCAGGGTGAGCACCCGCCCGTCCGGCACGAACAGCCAGCCCCAGGACTGCTTCACCGGCAGCCCGTCCGGCACCGGTTCGCCGGGGCGCCACGGCCAGCCGGCCAGCGGGCGGCGCCGCACCCGGCCGAGCAGGTCGGCGATCTCCGCGCTGTACTCGAGGTGACTCATCCGCCCCCCTTCCGGTCTCGTACGGCGGCTGGTGGCCCGGCGGCGCTGCCCCGCGGTCCGGTATCGACCCGGGGTGGCCCGGCCCCGAGTGTTGATCTTCCCCGAACATCCGACCGATGAACAGCCCTGACCGCCGCCCGGGGCACACCTTCCCACCACCGCCCCGCCAACGCCGGGCCGTCCCAGTGTCACCCGCGAGCCATGTGGGGCGCCTGCGCCTTCACCTCCCGCCCGCCTCCAGCGGGAACCCGGCCGCCGCCCGGGCCGGCCGCCCCGGCGCACCGGCCAGCACGGTGGCCGTCTCGAGCACCGTCATCGGCCGCAGGTAGCCGTCCACCAGCGCCCAGCCGTGGGCCCGCGCCCGCGTCCGCAGCAGCAGCTCGCCCGCTCCGCAGGCCGCCACCGCCGCCGCGAGCGTCACACAGAAGGCCTCCGCCTCCCGACCGACCGAGACCGCCGCGCCACCCGCCACGCACAGCTCGGCCGAAGCCGTCAGCGTCTCGCCGTCCATCAGCCCGACCGAGCGCAGGCTCAGCGCGTGGCAGCCCTCGCCCGCCCCGGCGGCCAGCGCGAGGTAGACCTCCGAGACGTACCCGAGCACCCCGGCCAGCCGCTCCTGCGGCTCGTCCTCCCAGCCGAGCGACTCGAGCAGCGAGGCGCAGCCGAGCGAGATCCGCACCCGCGCCCGGTGGTCGTCCACCAGCTCGGGCAGCAGCGCCGCGAGCGGCTGCCCGCCGTACCGGAACGGCTCGCCCGCCAGCTCCGGATCGGCCGCGTAGGCGACCCGGGCCACCGGATCGCCGGGGTCGAGCTGGTGCTCGGCGCAGAAGTCCTCGAAGTCGGCCGGCTCCAGCAGGCGCAGGTGCACGTCCACCCCGGTGCCGTGCAGCACCCTCAGCTGGGCGTCGGTCTGCGCCAGGTAGCCCGCGAAGTCGGCGCCGCCGAACAGGCCGTGCCGCCCCAGGCCCGCGAAGTCCGCCGCCGAGGCGGCCACCGCGAGCGCCACCGGCTGCCGCAGCCGCTCCCGCCCGGGCCCGCCCGCCCCCGGCCGCACCCGCTCACGCCGCCTGTCGCGCCTGCGTCGCACCATCGTGCATCCCTCCTCGAATCGGTCCGACGGCCCGTCCGGGCCCCGGTGCCGCCGACCCTACTCAGCGTGACTGACAGTCGACTCTGTGTGGCCGGTCGACGGGTTTCCGGGGCTCG
This sequence comes from Kitasatospora sp. NPDC002227, assembly GCF_040296285.1. Classification (NCBI taxonomy): domain Bacteria; kingdom Bacillati; phylum Actinomycetota; class Actinomycetes; order Kitasatosporales; family Streptomycetaceae; genus Kitasatospora; species Kitasatospora sp. NPDC002227. Next base: position 200,591 of record NZ_JBEOWY010000006.1, on the reverse strand, counting down.
CCGTCGGCGCGGTTGGGCCGTTGTCGGTGGTGGCTGCGATGCTGGCTGCGGTCAGGCGCGGGTGCGCATCTGCAGAGGCGGAGGAGGTCGGTGCGATGAGGCTGCTGCACACCTCGGACTGGCATCTCGGGCGGTCCTTCCACCGGGAGAGCCTGTACGAGGCCCAGCGGGCCTTCCTCGCGCACCTGGTCGAGGTGGTCCGCACCGAGCGGGTCGAGGCCGTGCTGGTCGCGGGCGACGTCTACGACCGGGCGCTGCCCGGCCTCGAGGCCGTCGGCCTGTTCGACGAGGTGCTGCACCGGCTGGCCGAGCTCGGCGTGCCCACCGTCTTCATCAGCGGCAACCACGACTCGGCCCGCCGCCTGGGCGTCGGCGCCGGGCTGATCGACCGCGCCGGCATCCACCTGCGCACCGACCCGGACGGCTGCGCCGTACCGGTGCTGCTGGCCGACGAGCACGGCCCGGTCGCCGTCTACGGGCTGCCGTACCTGGAGCCACTGCTCACCCGCGAGCGGTTCGGTCTGGAGCGCGGCGGCCACGAGGCGGTGCTGGCGGCCGCGATGGCCGGCGTCCGGGCCGACCTCGCCACCCGCCCCGAGGGCACCCGGGCCGTGGTGCTCGCGCACGCCTTCGTCACCGGCGGCGAGCCCAGCGACAGCGAGCGGGACATCACGGTCGGCGGGGTCGCCGCCGTCCCGGCCGCCGTCTTCGACGGGGTGCACTACGCCGCCCTCGGCCACCTGCACGGCTGCCAGACCCTCGCCCCGCACCTGCGCTACAGCGGCTCCCCGCTCGCCTACTCCTTCTCCGAGCACCAGCACCGCAAGACCATGTGGCTGGTCGACCTCGCCGCCGACGGGTCCGTGAGCGCCGAGCGGGTCGACTGCCCGCAGCCCCGCCCGCTCGCCGTGCTGCGCGGGCGGCTCGAGGAGCTGCTCTCGCAGCCCGAGTACAGCGCCTTCGAAGGCTCCTGGGTGCAGGCCACCCTCACCGACCCGGCCCGGCCCACCGACCCGATGGAGCGGCTGCGCACCCGCTTCCCGCACACCCTGCAGCTGGTCTTCGACCCCGAGCTCTCCACCGGCCCCGAGCAGGCCTCGTACGCCGCCCGGGTCAGCGGCCGGCCCGACCTGGAGGTCGCCGAGGGCTTCGTCCGGCACGTCCGCCCCGGCACCGAGCCCGACCAGGCCGAGCTCGACTGGCTGCGCGAGGCCTTCGAGACCGTCCGCCGCAGCACCGACCGCGAGCAGGAGCTGCCCGGATGAGACTGCACCACCTGGAGATCACCGCCTTCGGCCCCTTCGCGGGCACCGAGCAGGTGGACTTCGACCAGTTGGCCGCCGCCGGGCTCTTCCTGCTGCGCGGCGCCACCGGCGCGGGCAAGAGCAGCGTGCTCGACGCCGTCTGCTACGCCCTCTACGGCGAGGTGCCCGGCACCCGCAAGGGCAACCCGCTGCGCAGCGACCACGCCGACCCGCTGGTCCTCACCCGGATCCGGCTGGAGGTCACCCTCGGCGGGCGCCGCCTGGAGATCACCCGCTCCCCCGAGCAGCCGCGCCCCAAGAAGCGCGGCGCGGGCACCACGATCGAGAAGGCTGCCACGCTGCTCCGCGAGTGGAGTGCGGACGCGGGCGAGGGCGAGGGCGAGCCGGGCTGGCGGGCCGTCAGCCGCTCCCACCAGGAGGCCGGGGAGGAGCTGCGGCGCCTGATCGGCATGAGCCGCGAGCAGTTCTGCCAGGTCGTGCTGCTGCCGCAGGGCGACTTCGCGCGCTTCCTGCGCGCCGACGCGGGCGAGCGGGCGAGCCTGCTGCGGCAGCTCTTCGACACCGGGCGCTTCGAGCAGGTCGAGAAGTGGCTGGCCGAGCAGCGGCGCGGCCAGGAGGCGGCCGTCTCCGCCGGGCAACTACGCCTGCGGGACTTGGCCGCCCGGGCCGAGCAGGCCGCCGGTCCGCTGGCCGAGCCGTTCGCTCCGGAGTCTGCGGCGGGGTCGGTCGCCGGGCCTGCGGCGGAGCCCGCCGCCGAGGTGCTCGGCTGGGCCGCGATCCTGCGCTGCGGCGCCGCCGAGGAGCTGGCGGTGGCCGGCCAGGCCCTCCGCCTCGCGGAGTCGGCCCACGAGAGTGCCCGGCTAGCCGCCGACCGGGCCGCCGAGCTGGCCGACCGCCAGCGCCGCCACCGCGAAGCGGCCACCGAGGCCGCCGCCCTCACCGCCGCCACCCCCCGGGCCGCCGCCGACGCCGACCGCCTGGCCGCCGCCCAGGCAGCCCAGACCGTCGAGACCGCTCTCCGCCTGCACACCCAGGCCACCACCGCCCTGACCACCGCCACCGCAGCCGAGCAGACCGCCTTGGCGACCCTCGCCACTCTCGGCCACCCCCTGGGCACCACGCCCAGCTCCCCTCCCCTGGGCCCCCGCCCGACCGCCGCGCAGCCCGGCGGCTCCGCCGCCGTTCCGGCCCTCGAAACGCCCAGCGGTGCACCCGGCTCCCACCCCTCCAACCACCACCCCGGCACAGCCGGCAACACCGCTTCCGCCGGTCCGGCCGGTTCTGCTGTCGAAACGCCCAGCGGCGCACCCAGCTCCCACCCCTCCAACCACCACCCCGGCGCAGCCGGCGGCACGACTCCCGGCCCCGGCTCTCCCTCCGCCCTCTCCACCGCCCCCACCCCCTCCCCTGTCACTGCCGAGGCCCTGGCCGAGGCCGAGCACGGAGTCCGCGAGCAGCTCGGCCGGCTCGTCTCGGCCCGGGCCGAGGAGCAGCGGTGGGCCGCGCTCGGCCAGGAGGAGGCCAAGGTCCAGGCCGAGCGGGCCCGGACCGAGGCGGCCGCCGAGCAGGACCAGGACTGGCTGGTCGCGTTCGAGGCCCGGCTCGACGGCCTCCGCAAGGAGCACGACGGCGCCCGGGCCGCCGCGGCCAAGGTCGAGCAGGTGGATGCCCAGCGCAGCGAGCTGGCCGCCCGCCTGACGGCCGCCCAGCGGCGCGATGCCCTGCTCTCCCGCCTCACCGAGGCCGAGGGCCGCCTCCTGGCACTGACGCGTACCGCCCTCGACGCCCGTGGCCACAGCCTCGACCTGCGCGAACGCCGTCTGGCCGGCATGGCCGCCGAGCTCGCCGCCCGCCTCGCCCCGGGCGAGCCCTGCCGGGTCTGCGGAGCGGCCGAGCACCCGGCCCCGGCCCGCCCGACCGGCGCCCAGGTCACGGCGGCGGACGAGCGCCGCGCGGAGGAGGATCGCTCCCGCGCCGAGCAGGCCGCGCACGCGGCGGAGGAGGAGCTCACCGAGCTCAAGGTGGCGGAGGCCGCGGCCGCCGGGGCCTCCGGCGGATCGAGCGCGGGGGCGCTGCGCGCCGAGCTCTCCGCCCTCGAGGAGCTCCGCCGCGAGGCCCTCCGTGCCGCCGACAGCCTCGCGCCGACCACCCAGCGGATCGAGCGCCTCACCGCCGAGGAGAGCGACCGCCGCCAGAGCCTGCGCGAAGCGGGTGAGCGCAGCGCCGTCCTGACCGAGCGTTCGCTCAAACTCGCCGAGGAGCGGGCCGAGTTGGGCCGCCGGGTCGCCGAGGCCCGGGGTGAAGCACCCTCGGTCGCCGCCCGGGGCGCTGCCCTCGCCGCCCTGGCCGAGGCCCTGACCGCCGCCGTCGCAGCCGTCCGGGCGCGTACCGACGCCGCCGCCCGGCTGGGCGAGGCCACCCGCGAGCTCCGACTCAGCCTCTCCGCCGCCGGTTTCACCTCACCCGAGGCCGCCCGCGCCGCCCTGCTCCCCGCCGCCGAACGCGCCGCCCTGGAGTCGCGCGTCCGCACCCACCAGAGCGCCCTGGCCGGCGTCGAGGCCCGCCTCGCCGACCACGAACTCCTGGCCGCCGCCGCTCTCCCCCCGGCCGACCAGCCCGGCACCCAGGACGCCCTGCGCAGCGCCACCGCCCGCCTGCGCGACGCGGCCGCCCGCGAACGCTCGGCCCTCGAACGCTGCACGGCACTCACCCGCCTCTCCGCCGAACTCACCCGCCTCACCACCGAGTTGGCGCCCGAGCTGGACCGCTTCGCGCGGATCAGCCGCCTGGCGGCCCTGGCAGCGGGCACCTCCAACGAGAACGTGCTGCGCATGCGCCTGGAGTCGTACGTCCTGGCGGCCCGCCTCGAACAGGTCGCGGCGGCGGCCAGCCGGCGACTGGTCCGGATGTCCGGCGGCCGCTACACCCTGGTCCACAGCGACGACCGCGCCTCCGGCAACCGCCGCTCCGGCCTGGCCCTGCGCGTGGTCGACGCCTGGACGGGCCGCGAACGCGACACCGCCACCCTCTCCGGCGGCGAGAGCTTCTTCGCTTCCCTCGCCCTGGCCCTCGGCCTGGCCGACGTGGTCACCGACGAGGCCGGCGGCATGCCCCTCGACACCCTCTTCGTCGACGAAGGCTTCGGCAGCCTGGACGAACAGGCCCTCGAGGAGGTCATGGACGTCCTCGACGGCCTCCGCGAACGCGACCGCGCCGTCGGCATCGTCAGCCACGTCCCCGACCTCCGCACCCGCATCCCCGCCCAACTCCACATCCGCAAGACCCGCCGCGGCTCCACCCTCCGCCTCGCCGACCACCCCCTGCCCTGAAGCCCTCCGCCGGCACGTCAGCCCTTGACGGAGTAGCGGTAGACGCGGGAGTCCCGGGCCTCGAAGCCAGCCCGCTCGTAGAGTCGGTTGGCTGCCTCGCGTGACGGGCGGGAGGTGAGGTCGACCGTCCGGGCGCCCGCCTCCGTCGCCACCCTGACCGCCTCGGCGGTCAGGGCCGCCCCCACTCCGTGCCCACGGGCCGCCGCGTCGACGACCACGTCCTCGATGCGCGCCCGCAACCCGGACGGCAGTGGCGAGAGCACCAGGGTCAGCACTCCGACGACCGCCCCGTCCAACCGGGCCGCCAGCAGCCGGTTCGACCCGCACTCCACCACCTCGGCCAGCCGCTCGCGGTCCAATGGCTCAGCCGTCCGCGACAACTGCGGGAGCAGACCGGCGAATGCCGCCACCAGCTCCCCATTCACCTCACGCACGATCTCGATCTCAACGCTCATGCGACGTGACCTTAGCCAATTCCTGGATGTCAGCTACCTGATACATGTAAGGTCACTGTCATAGTCCACGCTGCTTCGGAGGCTCCCCATGCCCACCACCGCCCCGCTCGACCACATCGCCGCCGGATCCGGCCCCGGCCTCGTCCTGATCCACGGCACCGGCGCCGACGCAAGCTCCAACTGGGGCCCGCTGATCGACTCCCTGAGCGACCGTTACACCGTCGTCGCCCCCAACCTCCCCGGCGCGGGCGCCACCCCCACCGGCCCGAACCCGCTCGACCTGGGCACCCTCGCCGACCAGGTCCTCGCCACCGCCAACGCCGTCGGCCTCAACCGCTTCCACCTGGCCGGCCACTCCATCGGCGCCACCATCGCCACCGCCCTGGCCGCCCGCCACCCCGAGTCCGTCAACTCCCTCTTCCTCCACGCCGGCTGGCTCAGGACCGGCCCGCGCGAGGCCTTCATGTTCGACTCCTGGGCCGAGCTCCTGCGCACCGACCCGGCCCTGCTGGCCCGCCAATTGATCCTCACGGCCATGGGCACGGACTTCCTCACCGCCCTCACCGAGGCCCAATTCGCCGACCTGGCAGCCGGATTCACCGCCATGCTCAACACCCGCGTCCTCGGCCAGATCGACCTCGACACCCGCATCGACCTACGGGCCGAGGCACCCCGCGTCACCGCCCCGACCCTCGTCCTCTCCAGTACCGACGACCGGATAGTCCCGCCCCACCACCAGCAGGCCCTTGCCATCGCCATCCCGCACGCCGAACACCACCACACCCCCGGCGGCCACGGCCTCCCCTTCGAGGACCCGACCCGCTTCTTCTCCCTCATCACCGAGTACGTCGACAAGTGCCAGGCCCAGACGCCCGCTTGGAAGTCATCTCAGGTGGGCGGTTGAGCAGCCTCCGGGCATCGCGGCCTCCGCCAGCATCGTCGCAGCCGTCATCTGCTACCGGCGTCTCGCCGGTCGACGTGTGCCTGAAGCAGGTGAGGGGCGGGAACATGACCGTAATGCGCGGCCATGGCCATCGGCGTCCGCCCCGCGGGGTCGGCCAGGCACGGGTCGGCGCCGAACGCCAACAGCACAGCTGTGGTGTGCACCGTCAGAGGCCCGCCCGCCTGGAGGGCACCGTCCCCCTCGGTATCGATCGCATGGGTCAGCAGGGTCATCTCCCCGAAGACCTCGTCCGGGTTGCCGCCGGCAGCCAGCAGACGGGCCAGCGCCTCGGCGTCCTCACGCTCCACGGCTTGATGTGCCGGGGTCCAGTAGCCACTCACCGGCACATTCAATCCCGGTTGAGCTCCAGCGGGAAGAGACGCCCGCCAGTCCAAGGTCGGGCTGCCCGTCAGGCCTGCCTCGTCCGAGGCTGCTCAGTTTGGCGAGCGCAGCATCCGCACTCACTCGAAGGCCCGTGGCCGGCGGGGCCCACCCTTCAAGAAGGGGAGAGGCCGAGCTCGGTGAAGGTGGTGTGGCACCAGGCCATCGCCAGGTCGAGGCTCTGCCAGTGGGGTTCGCCCGGGCGGAGGACCGGGAAGGTGTAGGGGTCGCGGATCTCCGAGGGGAGGTTGCCGGGCAGCCTGTCCGTGGGGACGCCGTAGTTGGCTCGGGGGAACAGGCGGGCGATGTCGGGGGGTTGGGCGTCCCAGATGCTGAACCAGAGTCTGCGCAGCATCGCCGGATGGGCCACGGCGAAGATCAGCCTTTCAACGTTGAGGGGTTCTCCGGCCGAGACGATTCGGGCTATCGAGCTGTACGAGCGGATGGGGTCGCCTCGGAGTTCACCCGAGTCGCTCGACCAGATCTCCACGCTGTGTCCGGCCCCGACGATGCCCGCACACAGGGCTGCGAGGGCCAGCCCCCGGTTGCGTACTTCGTGGTGCGGTGTGGCGCTGGAGTAGCCCCCAGGGATGACGAAGGTGATGACCCTGCCGCGGCTGGAGACCTGCTGCACCGTCGCATTGACCATGCACTCGGGCGCGCCGGACAGATATGCGGCGATGTCGACCTCACCGCCGGTCACGTCCAAGAAGGGCTCCAAGGTCGGACCTCGGCCGGCCAGACCGGCCAGTCGGCGCAGGGCCCCGATGGACAACCCCACCTCCTCCAGTGGTTCGTGCCAGCCGTCGCGCGCCAGCTCCAGTGCCTCCTCCCAGGTGGCTCCGGCCCACGCAGTGGGGCTTTTCCGGCCGGCGCCGTTGCTGATGGACGAGGGCTGTTGGGCTGCGTCGAGGAACTCCTGCCAGGAGTGGAACGGCGGCAGGATCAGGCCGTTCACGGCGCAGCGTCGTTCGTGAAGCCGAGCCCGAGGGCCGACCGGTGGGCGTTCGAGAGCCCGCGAGTGACCCGCCAGCTCAGTGCCTGCTCCCAGGTCGCCCCGGCTTCGAGCAGCTTGGCTCCGTCGATCGAGGCACGCGGGGAGAAGACGAGCGGGAGGCGCTTGCGCTTCGCGGTGGCGCGCAGCTTGCGCACCTCGGCCAGCAGCCGGAGGGCCTCGGCAAGCTGCGAGGGGGCGTGCGCGGCCACCAGCCGTTCCTCCAGGCCGGGGTCGACCGGTACGTCGATGACGGTGAAGCGGTCCAGGGTGGCGGCGTCCAGAGCCTGCCGCCCCACGTACTGGTGATCTCCGCCGTGTCCGTACGTGTTCGCAGTGGCGACCAGTCGAAATTCGGGGTGGGCGTCCACCATGCCGTCCGCAAAGGCGCAGCAGCCGATTGCGAGGGCCTGGTTCAATTCGGCCAGCAGGCCCGGGTGTCCGTTGTCCAGCTCGTCCAGGAGCATGACGCCGCCGTGTTCGTAGGCAGCACGAAATGGCGTTCCCCGATAATTTCCCTCGGCGTCGAGATAGCCGAAAACCTTGCTCATCGGCGTGGTCGGCCCGAGGGAAAGGGCGTGGAAGGAGAGGCCCAGGGCGGCGGCGGCGTGCTTCGCCATGTGGGACTTTCCGGTACCGGCGGGCCCGACCAGGAGCAGATGGCAGGCGGCGCTGAGTGCGAGCAGGACGTCCGGAAGCAGCCGGTGGGTCTCCCGCTCGACGGTCACTTCGGGGCGGCCTGGCAGTTGCACGGAAAGGGTGACCGGGGTCGCTTTCCGGTGTGCTTCGACGACCCTTTCATGAATAATCTTCCTGAGTTCCGGCATCGCACCGCGGACCGTCTCGTTCGCCGCTTCCCGGGCCATTTCGGGAATGTCGGACGAATTGCGCATCGCGTCCAGTGCTATCTGCTCAACCGCTTGCCGAATTGCCCTCTGCACCCGTGACCCCCTCCTCCGGACTCATCCGGAGGAAGCCTAGGCGTCCGATCGGTCGGCGTCAGCTGAAATGAAAATTGGACGATGACCCAGGTATGGGAGCTGGTTTCAACCTGAGCCTGGTCCGGCGAAGGGCCGGGACGCGGCCCGGCCCTTCGCTGTCAGGTCCGGGGTGGCGCGGGGGCTCAGCGCACGCAGTCGTGCCACCCGGTGGTGCCCTCGGTGACACAGAGGCTCGAGCTGTTGCTCATGTAGGTGTTGTCGAAGACGGTGCTCGAGTCCCGCTCGGTGACGAGACTGGAGGCACCGCTGAACGAGTTCGCGTAGAGCCGGACCTGGGTGTCATTGCCACCGGTGTTGAGCGTGAAGCTGACCACGCTGTAACGGATACCCCCGACGTTGTGGTAGACGGCATTGCCCTGGCAGAGGGTCCAGCCCCGGGGCCCATTGATGCAGTGGCCCTTGGCCGCCTGGGCCGGGCCCGCCGTCACCACGCCCGCCGTGGCCGCCGCGGCAAGGGCCAGGGTCGCGATCGTCTTACGCAGCACAGTGTGCTCCTTTGTCGTGGGACCGGTGCAGCAGTCGGGATGAATCCGTGACCGCCTGCCGGAGTACCGAGGCTCATTCCGGGGGATCCGTCAGCTGTTCGGTAGCCCCTGACGGGGTTCTGACAACATCGGACAACGGGGGAACACTGAATGAGCACGTCCGAATCGGATTCGGGGGCTGCGGCCCAGCGCCGAGTGGTGGTGGCGGACTTCGCCGCCGCACTCCGTCAGTTGCGGCTGGAGGCGGGCAAACCGTCCTTCCGGGCGATGGCCGGAGCCACCGGAGCGATCTCCCACACCACGCTGCACGAGGCGGCGTCCGGTGCCCGATTGCCCTCCTGGCCCACCACCAGGAGCTACGTCCGGGCCTGCGGGGGCAGCGAGGAGGAGTGGCACCGGCGCTGGCTGGCGGCCGCGTGCGCCGCGTCGGTTCCCGAGAGCCCCGAGTGCCCTGGGAGCACGGCGCCGGAGCCCGAACCGGACGCCCCGGCCGTCATCCACACGACGCCACCCGAACCGGCGGAGCCCGCCCCGCCGCACCGCCTTCGGAGGCAGCGGCGGTTCCTCCTCACCCACCTGGCGATGCTGACCGCCGGCGTGCTGCTCGGTGCAACCCTGGTGCTGGCCACCATGCACCGGGCCACGGCCACCGTCGCCACCCCCGTCGCACCGCCGGCGCCGAGCTACGTCGCCCGGGTCGGCGCCGGCAGCGGGACGGCCTACCGGACGTCGACAACAGTGCACGTCAGGCGGACGGTCCCGGTGGGAGACACCTTGGTGGTGCCGGTGATGCTCACCAACACCCACCCCGGGGCCGTCGAGGTGACCGACAGTCGGGGCAACTCCTACACGACGGTGGCCGATCAAAACGACGGCGCGGCGAGCGACCGCACGCTGGTCTTCACCGCGACCGTGGCCAAGGCTCTGTCCACGGCCGACACGATCGTCCTCAGCTACCCGTCGACCAATGAACAGCACGTGGTCGTGGACGAGTTGGCGAACGTCCGGGCGGTGGACCAGCATGCCGCCGCGACCGGGGCGAAGGGCACGGACTTCGACTCCGGAGCGGCGCCGAGCACCAGCACCGGCTTGAGGCTGGTGTTCGGCGTCGCGGGTGTCCAAGGCGGCGCGGCAGCGACCTGGACCGACGGGTTCACGCCCCTGCCGACGCTCTTCGTCTCCGACGACCAACTGGCCACCGGCTACAAGACGGTCACCGCCGCTGGTGCTTACGCGGCCGTCGGGACCTGCGACCACCAGTGGATGGCGGCCGTCGTGGCCTTCGCCTGAGTTCGGCCGAGGGACTTGGCAGTTGAGGGGGCTTCCTGGAGTTCCGGCCGACGGCGGTGACGGAGCAGTGTCCGTACCACCGGGAGTCGTTTCCGGCGGAACGAAGCAGGTCGGCTCCGGCCCAGTGCCCTGGCCGTCCTACGGGACGTTCCAGGCGGAGATGACCGGCTGCCCGTGCTCGACGGCCAGGAAGCTGAGAGTGCCCGGATGCGGATGGCCGAGCAAGCGGGCGGCGGACGCGTCGAGCCCGAGCCAGCGCACGGTGAGCACGCGCGCCAGATGGCCGTGAGCGACCACGGCGACATCGCCCGCGCCGAGCAACGGCCGGATCCGGTCCAGCACCGCATCCGTACGTGCGGCGACCTGCTCGAGCCGCTCACCCGGACGGTCGGGGCCGCCGGCCACGACGCCGTCCCGCCAGAGGTCCCAACCCGGCCTGGACTCCTGGATCTGCTCGGCGGTCAGGCCCTCGTAGCCGCCGTAGTCCCACTCCACCAGGTCCGGGTCAGGCCGGACACCGGCGAGACCCGCGAGCTCGGCCGTCCGCATCGCCCGGCTCAGCGGGCTGCTGAACACCGAGACCGGACGACGCCGAGCCAGCCTCGGAGCGAGCGCCCTGGCCGCGGCCTCACCCGCATCGGTCAGCGCGACGTCGGTACGGCCGGCATGCCGGCCCGACAGACTCCACTCGGTCTGGCCGTGCCGGATCACTATCAGCTCTCCCATGGCCGTGCACGATATCTGATGGCCGGTCGGCTCCCCGTGGATCTCGTCCGCCCGGGCTCCCCCGAGCCCTTCGGGAGGCACTACCGGGGCACTCTCACTTCACCGGTCCGCCCAGGTGAGCTCCGGACTGCCACAGTGGCGCCGCGCTGCCGTGAGGCGCCGATCGGGGGCATCTGCGTGATGACCGTGTTGTGCGCTCGTTGGACGGGTTTGTCGGCGGATAAAGTGGCCTTGAAGCCTCTAGGAGTGAGGTGTTCGGCAGGGAAGTTCGGATGGGAGGGGCCCGTGCTCGCGGTGGACGTGCGGCAGCCGTTGAGGGACGGCAAGACCGTGCTGCAGGGTGCCTCGCGCTGGTGGCGGTACGGCGAGCAGACGGTGGCCGAGCACGGTGACTTCCTGCTGGCCTTCGTCGAAGGGCAGTTGTGTGTGGGTGCGTTCGAGATCCGGGGGGCCGAGCGCGTCACGGGTGAGGGCGGTAAGTACGCCTTCGACCTGGTGCCCGCCGCGAGGTTCGAATGGGCGCTGCTGCGGCACCTGCCGCTGACGGCCGGGCGCAATCCCGCCCGGGTGCTGACCGGCTCGGCGCTGCGTGAGTTCCTGGACTCCGCCCCGCCGCAGAATGCCGCTTCCCTGGAGCCCACCGTAGCTGAGGAGTACCGATGACCGGCGCCCCCGACGCGATCGACGCCCTGCTCGGCGCGGGCCCCCGCCGCCAGGCCCCGCTCCCCGCCCCGGCGGAGCGCGAACGGCTGCGCACCGAGTACGGCCTGTCCAAGGCCGAGACGGCCAAGGCGCTGGGCGTCAGCACCAGTACCTTCACCGCGTGGGAGTCGGGCCAGCGCGACCCCCAGGGCGAAGGCCGCGCCGCGTACTCCCGTCTGCTGGAGGGCATCGCCACCCGCCTCGCCCCGCCCGCCCCCGTGCCTGCACCCGCACCCTCGCCCGTACCCGCACCCGCCGACGGCCCGCAGCAGGTCGCGGAGCTCGACCGGACGGCAGCCGGCGAACTGGTCACCGGCCCCCCGCTGCCGTGCGTACGCTGCGGCCGCCCGACCCCGTTCCGCGCCGCCGGCCACCCGGTCCACATGGGCGGCTGGTGCACCAGCACCAGCACCCCCGCTCCGGCACCCACCCCGGCGCCCACCTCCGCACCTACGCCCGCCCCCGCGCCCACCCCCGCACCCACCGAGCCCCGCCCCACCACAGAGCCCCCCGCCACAGAGCCCCCGGCCAGAAAGTCCCCCGCCAGGAAGACCGCCGCCAGGAAGACCGCCGAAGCCCCCGCCGACTGGGAGCAGGCCGCCGCCGCCCGCTTCCCCGCCGGTCCCCTCGCCGTCCTCGATGTCGCCGCCGACGGCAAGGCCCTCACCGCCCATCTCGCCGACGGCACGCAGGCGCCGACCGCCCCGGCCGGCCGGACCCTCGCCGACGCCGCCCGGTGGGCCCTGGACACCCGGCTCGGCTCCCCCCGGCTGCACCGCAACGGCAAGGACGGCGACGCCCTGCTCGTCCTCACCGACGCCGCGCTCGCCGAGCTCGGCCTGCCGAGAGCGGGCCGGGACGAGAAGACCGAGTACGTCCCCCGCCTCGGGCAGCTGGCCAAGTCCCACAAGGCCGTCAAGCAGCTCGAGAAGGCCGGCTGGCTGCTCACCCAGCGCGGCCTCGGCCCGTGGGCCCGGCTCTACCTCGAGCCGGAGAACGGCAGGCGCCAGTGCGTGCAGCTGTGCATCCCCGCCTGGGGCGCCCTCACCTCCGGCGGCTGGACCGTCCCCGAGGGGCTCGACGCCGCAGGCCTGGCCCGACTGCTCGGCACCTACGCCACCCGCGTGCTCACCCCCCGCGGCTCCACCGCCGTCTCCGGCCTGGAGCTGATCACCGCCCTGCGCCCGCCCACCAAGGCGGTCCGCACCGAGTCGGGCTGGATCTCCGGCCCGGTCGAGGGCTCCCGCAGCCGCGCGTTCGACCCGGCCCCGCCGGAGGTGCCGGAGGTCCACCCGCTCGCCCAGGACCGCGAGCCGGGCGGCGAGCTGGTGACCGAGGCCTGGGACTGGCACCGCGAGCCCACCGACGCCGAGCGGGCCGCGCCCTTCGCGATCGGCCTGGACGTCAACATGGCCTTCCTCGCCGCCGCCGGCCGGCTCTCGCTGCCGCTCGCTCCCCCGGTGCACGAGCTCAACCCGGTGTTCGACAAACGCCTGCCCGGCTCCTGGCTGGTCGACCTCTCGCACGTCGACACCGACCCGCTGCTGCCCTCCCCCTTCAGCCCGGACGGCGTCCGCCCGACCGGCCCGGCCTGGTACTCCACCGTCAAGGTCGCCTACGCCGTCGAGCTCGGCTTCGCCGTGGCACCGGCCGAGGGCTGGCTGCGGCACGAGCACGGCCCGTACCTCGACCCCTGGCACAAGCACCTCCGCCAGGCCTACGTCGACACGATGGCCGCCCTCGGCGTCCCGCTCGACCTGGCCGACCGTGACCCGCTCGCCTTCCTCGCCGCCATGGCCGGCCTCAGGAGGACCGGCGACCCGGCCGAGCTCGCGGTCCTCACTGCGATCAAGCAGACCGCCAAGGGCGCGATCGGCAAGCTGCGCGAACGCCCGCGCGGGCACGGCTACCGGCCCGGCGAGCGCTGGGCGGCGCTCGACCGGCCCACCTGGGACCCGCTGATGCGGGCCCTGGTGATCGACACCGCCACCGTCAACCTGCACCGCAAGCTCCGCAGGATGGCCGCCGACACCGGCCTGCGCTGCTTCGCCGTGCTCTCCGACTGCGCGGTCTTCGCCGCCCCCGGCCCCGCCGCCCCGGACGTGCTCACCAAGCCGGACGGCACCCTCACCACCTCGCTGCGCCTGGGCATCAGCCCTGGCCACGTGAAGTTCGAGGGCAGCCGGCCGATGCCCGAGGCCCTGGAACTGATCGCGGACGGTGCCAACCCCGCCCGGCACATGAAGGCCGGCGGCCTGGTCTCCACCGACGAATGACCACCCGCCCCGAATGACCACCCGCCCCCGAACGACCGCCCGACGAGTACAGCAAAGGACCTGATGCCCCGTGGGGGAGATCGACGAGGGCCTGGAGCGTGCCGAGCGCACCCGCCCGATCCCGCAGTCCCTGCCCGCCCGGCTGCGGTTCCTGCTCAAGGGGTTCAAGGGCTCCACCAAGCGGCTCGCCGCCGACCTCGGGGTCAGCCAGCGCACCGTGCAGCGCTGGCTCAAGGGCCAGTCCGTCCCCAAGCCGGCCGCCGCCCGGACGATCGAGGCCCGGGTCCGCGCCAAGTGGCAGCCCCGGGTGCGGCGGCGGGTGCGGCGCGAGGCCGAGCGGAGCGGCTTCATGCTCCACCTGTCCGCCACCTTCGGCTACAGCTCCGCCGCCGGCTCCACCGACGACCCGCGCCCGCGCACCATCACCCAGCGGATGCCGGGTGACGTCGCCCAGCGGCTCTACGCCGCCCGCGACGCCGGAGCCACCCAGGCCCAGCAGGAGCAGATCCTCGCCGACGGCCTGCGCGACCACTACTTCAGGGACAACGGCCACCGCGCCACCGGCCTTGACGTCGAACTGAACGACCTCGCCTGGATGGACCTGGAGCTCTGACCGGCCGGTCGTCTCTTGTCGGTCCGCCGCTGTCATGGTTTGATCACGATGGTTCGGCATCAGAGACCATCGGGGGTGATGGGCGTGTTCGGCGATTCCTGCCTGCCCGGGGAGAACAACAGCGAGCCGACCCAGGCACAGCTGTGGGACCTGCACAGCCGCGCGGAGGCGCTCGCGCGGGACACCGCCGCGCTACGGGCCCGCTCCGGCTTCCTGCCCGACGCGGTGGACCACGCCCTCACCGAGGCGGCGAACCGCATCAACCAGGCCGCCGAAGGCCTGGCCGACGCCAGGGCCACCCAGTGGGCCGGCTCCTGCACGGCCTGGTGGCACCTCTGCCCCCACTGCGGCCGGCCCCAGCAGACCGAGGACGGCCGGTCCCGCTGCCTGGCCTGCGACACCACCTCGAACCGGCCCCGGACTCAGTGCGGGCGCCCCGGCGCGTACGTGGCGATGGACCCGACCGGCGGCACGGTCCTGGTCTGCGCCCCGCACGGCCACTACATCCAGGCCCGCCTCGACGGCAGCCTGCTGCTCCCCGTACCCACCCCGTAGGGGCCGCACCCACCCCGTAGGGACCGGCTCAGCCCGAGCAGGCGATGCGCTGGGCCTCCTGCCAGGCGCAGACCGGGCAGAGGGTGGCGCCCGGGTGGGCGGCGGGGTACTCGGTGGGGTCGCCGCAGCGCACGCAGTCGGCGCGCGGGCCCGCGTCCTCGGACGGGGTGAGGGCGCGTACGGCGTCGGGGCCGCCGGCCAGGTCACAGCTCGGGGCGTCGGGTTCCTCGGTCACGCCCTCAAGAGTAGGCCGCAGGGCTCAGCCGCCGGGGCAAGGCTCAGCCGCCGAGGTAAGAGAGGCGGACGGTCCGGCGCGGGTTGTCGCCGTTGGTGTCGATCAGGACGACGGACTGCCAGACGCCCAGGGCCAGCCGGCCGCCGACCACCGGGAGGGTGGCGTGCGGGGCGACCAGGCCGGGGAGGACGTGGTCGCGGCCGTGGCCGGGGGTGCCGTGCCGGTGGCGCCAGCGGCTGTCGGCGGGGAGGAGGTCGCGCAGCGTGGCGAGGAGGTCGTCGTCGCTGCCGGCGCCGGTCTCGATCACGGCGATGCCGGCGGTCGCGTGCGGGACGAAAATGTTCAGGAGTCCGTCACGTCCGGGGGCGGCGGTGTCCAGGAACGCGGCGCAGCGGTCGGTGATGTCCAGGGCCACCTCCTGGCTGCCGGTGGTGACCTCGAACGTCAGGGTGTGGAAGGAGTCCGCCATGGGCCCCATCCTGGCGCAGCCCGCCCGCGCCGTGCACGCGACACCGGGCAGCGGGCCGGTGAATACCTTGTGCAGAAGCCCGGGGCCGGCGCCCGGGGACGCCTGAGACCCGGTGGACGAAATCCACCGGGTCTCAGGCTCGACCCCTGGGGGTCTCAGGGCCTCTCTTTCGGATCACGCCGGGCAGGCGCCGCCGGGGCACGCACCTCGACGGCTTCTCCTCAGTCGCCGATGCTCCGCATGGACTTCTTCGTCGGCGCCGCCGATGCACGCACCCCAACGACGCCCGCTGATCCGACGTGATCCGAAAGAGAGGCCCTAGCCTCGGCCGCCGAAGAGGCTGCGCTTGAGCCGCCGCAGCGGCGCGAGCAGCAGCACCCGCGCCGTACGGCGCGGAGCGGCGTGGGTGCTCACGCCACGCGGCGTCAGCTCCCTTATCAGCCCGAGCGCCTCGGAGGTGTCGACCACCGAGAGCGCCGGCGCTCCGAGCACGGCCAGGTGACGGTCGATCCGACGGCCGGTCGCGCCGACACCGCACTGGATCGCCGGCACGCGGGGCCGACTCCGAACTTGCATGTGTTCCATCAGTTTTCCCACCCCTACGAGGCGCCAGGGCCGTGAGGCGAAGACTATCCGTGAGGGACGGCCTTCGCGCAACCGTCCTGGTGTTCTGCCACCGTATCGTGCGCGGGGAACTGACGCTTCACCAGAAGAGAGTGCGCTCGGTCACGACTGAGCATCGGCCGCGCGCCCCCGCGCCGCCGACTGCCCCAACGCAACCGTTCAGGAAATGAACACAAAAGAGGGATTGACGCGGCGGAAACATACAAGCAATATCTGCAGTGGCACACAAACCCACGGGAACCTGTGAGCCACTCCACTTCGGCGGCCAAGATCATTCGACCGCTGAACGGAGGGAGTCTTCCGATCATCGGGAGCGAGTCACTGTCCGGCCGTCTCGACGCTGCGGCGGCCCGACTCAGCCCGGTGCGCGGACGGCGGCCGATCGTTGAGGGTCGGTTTGGCCGCCACCAAGACTGCCGGTGTCACCGCTCGCACGGCGGGGCACCGGCGGTCGCGTTTCCCGGGCGTTCACCCGCGATCGGTACAGTTGGGGCGTACCGGGCGACCTGCCGATGCCCCGGGCCTTCCGTGGAGTGATAACGAGCGTGACTCCTCTCCTCAGCATTGTGCTGCCAGTCCACGGGGTGGAGCGCTTCCTGCCCCGCTGCCTCGACTCGCTGGGGCTACGGGCCCCCGAGCGGCCCGGCAGAGCCGATCCGGCGCTGGGCGACGTCGAGGTCATCGCGGTGGACGACCTCTCCCCCGACGGCTGCGGCGCGATCCTGGACGAGTACGCGGCGCTCAACCCCGCGCTGCGGGTGCTGCACCTGACCGAGAACCAGGGCCTGGGCGGCGCCCGCGCGGCCGGGCTGGCCAAGGCCACCGGCCGGTACGTCTGGTTCGTGGACAGCGACGACTGGCTGCCCGAGGACACCGTCGGGGCGCTGACCACCGAACTGCGCGCCGGGGAGGCCGCCGAGGAGCCGGTGGACGTGCTGCTCACCGACTTCACCCACCAGTACCCCGACGGCACCAGCGAGCCCAACCCCTGGCGCCACCTGCTGCGCGGCTCCCCGCTGGAGCGGGGCAGCACCGCCGCCGAGTACCCGCCGCTGCTGCGGACCGTGATGGCGGTGTGGAACAAGGTCTTCCGCCGCGAGTACCTGCTCGGGCTCGAGGTCGCCTTCGGCCGGGGCTACTACGAGGACATCTCGGTCACCTACCCCGCCCTGCTGGCCGCCGGACGGCTGCGCTACCTGGACCGCCCCTGCTACCACTACCGCCGAGGCCGCCCCGGGGCGATCACCAGCACCGCCTCGGCCAAGCACGCCGACGTCTTCGCCCAGTACGACGCGATCTTCGCCTTCCTCGCCCGCCGCCCGGTCTCCCGCGCGCTCACCGCCCTGGTCTTCGAGCGGACGGTCAAGCAGGCGCTCACCGTGTACGACTCCCCCGGCCTGGTGCCCACCGGGCTGCGGTCGGACTTCTTCGCCCGGATCACCGCCCACATCGCCCGCCACCGCCCGGCCGGCTACCGCTACCCCGCCGGGCTGCGCGGGATGCAGTACCGGCTGGCCGCCCTGGGGGCCCGCCGTGCGTACGGGGAGCTGCGCCGCACCGGGCGCCTGCCCAAGGCGCTGGGCCGCCGGGCCCGGGCCGTCGCCACGGCCTCGCGCAAGGGCCTGCGCAGCGGCGCGCGGTTCACCGCGTACAACGCCTTCCGGCGGCTACCGCTGGACGAGCACCTAGCCGTCTACGCCGCGTACTGGCACCGCGGTTACGCCTGCAACCCCGCCGCGATCTACCGCAAGGCCGCGGAGCTGGCCCCGCAGGTGCGCGGGGTCTGGGTGGTGGAGACCAGGGCGCAGGCGGCCACACTCCCCGCCGGGGTGCCGTACGTGCTGCTCAACTCGCCCGGCTACCTGCGGGCGATGGCCACCGCCAAGTACTTCGTCAACAACGTCAACTTCCCGCACACGATGGCCAAGCGGCCGGGCGCGGTGCACCTGCAGACCCAGCACGGCACTCCGCTGAAGACCATGGGGATGGACCTGCGCGAGCACCCGGTCGCGGCCGACGGGATGGACTTCGCGCGGCTGCAGGAGGCCGTCGACCGGTGGGACTACCTGGTCTCGCCCAACCCGCACACCAGCGAGCACTTCACCCGGGCCTTCCCGGGCCGCTACCGGCTGCTCGAGACCGGGTACCCGCGCAACGACCGGCTGGCGCTGGCCACGGCGGCCGAGACCGCCGAGGTGCGGGAGCGGCTCGGGCTGGCCGAGGGGCGCCGGACGGTGCTGTACGCGCCCACCCACCGGGAGTCGCGCGGCGGCTACCCGCCGCTGGCCGACCTGGGCGAGCTGGCCGCCGCGCTCGGCCCCGGGTGGACGATCCTGCTGCGTACCCACTACTTCCACACCGGCGGCCCGGGCGGCCCGGCCCCCGGCGCGGGCGCGGCCGAGATCCGGGACGTCTCGGACCACCCGACCGTCGAGGACCTCTACCTCGCGGCGGACGTGCTGGTCACGGACTACTCCTCGATGATGTTCGACTACGCCGTGCTCGACCGGCCGGTCGTGGTCTTCGTCCCGGACTGGGAGGAGTACCGCCGGGTGCGCGGGGTCTACTTCGACCTGCTCGCCGAGCCGCCCGGCGCGGTGGCCGTCGACCAGGAGCAGCTGACCGCCGCCCTGCTGGCCGGTGACCCGGCCCCGGCGGCCCGGGCCGCCTTCCGGGCCCGGTTCTGCCCCTGGGACGACGGCCACGCGGCCGAGCGGGTGGTCCGGCAGGTCTTCCCGGTGACCGCCGGGCCACCGGCCGGGGAGCCGGTCGCTAACCCAGCCATTTGCGCCACTCGGGGCTGAGCACGATCTCCTTGAGCTGGTCCGTCGTCAGGACCGGCTCGGGGCGGGTCCTGGCCTGCTCGTGGCTGGGCGCGTTGATGACGGACACCAGGATCCGCAGGCCGTCGGGCAGGAAGGCCTCGGCGTAGCGCCGCCGCAGGTGGAGCTGGCCCGCGGTGTCGTCGGCGCCGTCACCGGTGCGGAGCCGGGTGCCGTCGGGCAGCCTGTCCCAGTCCAGCACCGCCTTGGGCTCGGGCGCCCGGTCGATGCTCGCCTGGTTGCTCCAGTCCTCGACGCTGATCTCGATCAGGCACCGCCCGTGGTCGTCGTCCGAGGTCAGGCTGGCGTAGCCGTTCCCCGTGTCCACGGTCCGGTGGTCCACGCCGCCGGGCAGCATGTTGGTCAGGTCCTGGAGGAGCTGCCGCCCGTCGGGGATCACCGGCTCGTGGTAGGCCCAGTTGGGCGGGACGGCCATCGCCGCGCCGGACCAGACCGGGGCGGCGGCCACCGCGGCGAGCTGGTCCAACGACAGCGGCGGCTCCGGACGTGTGGGGCGGGCGAGCTGGGCCGGCGCGTTGACCTCGCCGAAGATGACCATGTACCCGTCCTTGCCGCTCAGCTGGGCATCCCAGGAAGCCGGTTCGGTGGCCGTGGCGGCTCGCTGGGTGACCGTCAGCCTGGAGCCGTCGGGCAGCTTGCTGCGTTTGCAGGTCACCGTCGTCAGGCACAGGTCCTCGGGGTACCCGCGGATCGGGTCCATCCGGAACACGCTCAGCGTGACGGCGGCCGGGCCGTGGCCGTCGTCGTACGTACCGGACAGGTCCACTCCCTTGCCGGTGGGGCCGCCACGCGTGACGGTGAGCCTGCCGCCCGCGGGCAGCAGGCCCCGCAGCGCGTGCTCCGCGCCGTCCCGGGTGAGCAGCTCGGGTGAGGGGGCGTGGACGGCCGCGGCCGGGCTCACCACCGCCCGGTGGGGCAGGCCCGTCGCGACCGCGCCGACCACCCCGGTGAGCGCCACCGCCGCCACTCCGGCGAGCACCGCCCGGCGCCGGCGGCGGCGGACCCGGCGGCCGAGCGCCAGCCCGGAGGAGATCAGCGGCGCGGGGTCGGTCTCGAACCGGGCGCCGGCCACCGCGAGGGAGCGCGCGAGGTCGTCCTCGAACCCGTCCGACTCAGGGTGGGCGGACATATCGAACTGTGCGGACATTCCGGAGTCACCGTCTCTCTGGCAGTCGTCGGGGTCAGTTGCGGACGAAGTCGGCGAGCGAGTCGCCGAGCAGGGCCCGCAGGCGGTTCAGCGCACGGACGCTCTGGGTACGGACGGCCCCGGAGCTGGCGCGCATCGCCTCGGCGGTCTCCTCCACGCTGCGGTCCTCCCAGTAACGGAGGATCAGCACCGCGCGGTCGCGCGCCGAGAGCCGGCCCAGCGCGTCCATGAGCGTCACCCGCACGCTCGGGTCGACCTCCCTCCCCGGGTGGTCCGGCAGCTCGCCGTAGGGGCGCTCGGTGGCGCTGCGGCGGCGCTGATGGGAGAGGAAGGCCCGCACCAGTACGGTGTGGGCGTATGCGGCGGGGTTGTCGATCCGGGTGCCGCCGGAGAGCCAGGAGGTGCGGTGCCAGAGCACGTACATCCGCCCGAGGACCTCCTGCACCAAGTCCTCGGCGAGGTGGGTGTCACCTCCCGTCAGGAGGCAGGCCGAGCGGTAGAGGTGCCCGGTGCGCGCGGCGGCGAACTCCAGGTACTCGGCTTCCCGCTCCGTACGACTTCTTGACACCGGCTCTCCCTCGCTCTCCTGCGCTGACACCGTGTTGATGCGACGACGGGCGGCGATGTTACAGGCGAGTACGGAACGTTTCTGCGCGTACGGCCCCTGGCGCCGGGCGTGACCAGGATCGCAGTCCGCACACAACCGTCATGGGGGCGAGCCACTAGGGAGATGTCGTAATCTGCGGTCTGACCTCGGCCCCGGTGTGAGCCCGGGGATGTCACCGGCCAGGGAGGGTCCATGATCAACCTCATCACCAAGCTTGTGCTCAAGCCGCTGGCGAAGGCCGTCTACCGGCCCGTCATCGAGGGCCTGGAGCACGTGCCGCGCGGGGGCGGGGTGATCCTGGCCAGCAACCACCTGTCCTTCATCGACAGCGTGGTCATCCCGCTCACCGCACCCCGTCAGGTCTTCTTCCTGGCCAAGGCCGAGTACTTCACCGGGACGGGCTTCAAGGGCGCCCTCTCCCGCTCCTTCTTCGAGGCCATCAACGCGGTGCCGGTCGAGCGCGGCACCTACCGCTCGGCGCAGGCCTCGCTGGAGTCGGCGCTGGAGATCCTGCAGGACGGCAAGGCCTTCGGCATCTACCCCGAGGGCACCCGCTCGCTGGACGGCCGCCTCTACCGGGGCAAGACCGGCGTCGCCTGGCTGGCGCTGACCGCCGGGGTGCCGGTGGTGCCGGTGGCCCTCGAGGGGCCCGACCAGATCCTCCCCGTCGGCAAGCGCATCCCGCGCCTGCGCAAGGTCACCGTCCGCTTCGGGCAGCCGCTGCACTTCACCGAGCTGCACGGCCAGGCCCGCAACGCCAAGGCCCGGCGCCAGGTGACCGACCAGGTGATGGCCGCGATCCAGCAGCTCTCCGGCCAGGAGCTCGCCGAGGCCTACAACGAGCGTCCGCTGGCGGCCTAGGAGTTTGCTGAAGATCTTTCTCCGGCCGCCCGCCTTGCCCGAGTTCGCCGGTAGATGTCGATCGGGGCGATCTGGTGCAAGCTGGGCGCGATTTCAAGATCGTCAGTGCACTCCTAGGGCCTCTCTTTCGGATCACGTCGGATAGCGGGCGTCGTTGGGGTGTGTACATCGGCGGCGCCGACGAGGGAGTCCATGCGGAGCATCGGCGACTGAGGAGAAGCCGTCGAGGTGCGTGCCCCGGCGTCGCCCGCCCGGCGTGAGTCGCCGGACAGACCCTGTGCGGGGACGGCGGACGGGGCCTCCCGGCGCAGCAGGGCCGCGTACCGGCCGTCGAGGGCCAGCAGTTCCTCGTGGGTCCCGAGCTCGACCACCCGGCCGGTGTCGAGCACGGCGATCTGGTCCGCGTGCCGGATCGTCGAGAGGCGGTGCGCGATGGTGATCGTGGTGCGGCCCGCCGCGAGGGTGTCGATGGCCTGCTGCACGGCGCGCTCGGTCTGGTTGTCGAGCGCGCTGGTGGCCTCGTCCAGGATCAGCACCGGCGGGTTGCGCAGGATGGTCCGGGCGATCGCCAGGCGCTGCTTCTCGCCGCCGGAGAACCGGTAGCCGCGCTCGCCGACCACGGTGTCGTAGCCCTGCGGCAGCTCCGAGACCATCTGGTGGATCTGGGCGGCCTTCGCCGCCTCGACCAGCTCCTCGTCGGTGGCGCCGGGCTTGGCGAAGCGCAGGTTGTCGGCCACCGAGGCGTGGAACAGGTAGGTCTCCTGGGAGACCACGCCCGTCGCCTCGGCCAGGGCGGCGAAGGAGAGGTCCCGCACGTCGGTGCCGTCGATGGTGACCCGGCCGCCGGTGACGTCGTAGAGCCGGGGCACCAGGTAGCTGAGGGTGGTCTTGCCGGAGCCGGTCTCGCCGACCACGGCGAGGCTGCTCCCGGCGGGCACCGTGAGGTCGATCCCGGACAGCGTGGGCCGGTCCTGGTCGCCCTGGTAGCGGAAGTCGACACCCTCGAAGGCGACGTCGCCCCGGACCGTCTCCGGGCGCACCGCGTCCGGCCGCTCGGCGATCTCGACCGGCAGGTCCAGGTACTCGAAGATCCGGGCGAACAGCGCGAGCGAGGTCTGCACGTCGACCCCGGTGGAGAGCAGGCTGACCGTCGGCCGCAGCAGGCCCTGCTGGAGCGAGACGAAGGCGACCAGGGTGCCGATCGAGACCAGTGGCGCCCGGCCGGAGGCGGTCAGCCCGGCGGCCCAGTAGATCGCGGCGGGCATCGCGGCCATCACGATCCCGATCACCGACATCCGCCAGCGGCCGGCCATGCTGGAGCGGATCTGCAGCTCGGCCAGTTCGTCGGACTGCTGGGTGAACTCGCGCGAGAGCGAGTCGGTGCGGCCCATCGTGCGGCCGAGCAGGATGCCGCTGACGGAGAGCGACTCCTGCACCGCCGAGCTCATCAGGGCGAGCTGGCGCTGCTTCTCGGTGGTGATCCGCTTGCGCTCGTTGCCGACCCGGCGGCTGATCCAGACGAAGAACGGGAGCAGCAGCAGCGAGACGAGCGTCAGCCGCCAGTCGAGCGCGACCATGGCCACCACGGTGGCGACCACGCTGGTCAGGTTGGAGACCAGGGAGGTGGCGGTGGAGGTGACGGTGGACTGCATGCCGCCGATGTCGTTGGCGATCCTCGACTGCACCTCGCCGGTGCGGGTGCGGGTGAAGAAGGCCAGCGACTGGCGCTGCAGGTGGCTGTAGACGGCCGTCCGCAGGTCGTGCATGACCCGCTGGCCGACGGTGGTGGAGATCAGCGTCTGCAGCACGTTGAAGATGCTGTTGACCACCGCGGCGGCGATCATGCCGAGTGCGAGCAGGCTGAGCAGGCCGGTGCGGCCCTGCGGCAGCGCGACGTCCAGGACGGCGCGGAGCAGGAACGGCGTGGCCACCGAGACCACCGCGGAGGCGGCGACCAGCAGGCCGACCAGCGCCAGGCGGCCGGCGTAGGGGCGGAACAGGGCCAGGATTCGGCGCAGCTGGGCGGGCGGCCTGGGCTCGCCCGCAGCCGGGCCGGACCATTGGATTCCTTCGGGCCTCAAGGGCGACCTCCTGGGTGGTGGACATGGCTCATGGGGGCGTGCGCGGGCGCGGTTGCGCCGTCTTGGACCAGCATACCGAGATAAACTCATAGTTAGGCAAGCTAATAGTGAGACTGGACTCTTATTGGCTTGCAGCGGCTACCGGCCCGCGGCGGCCTCGGCGATCACCCGGGCCGTCGCCGCCGGCTGCTCCACCAACAGCAGGTGGCCCGCATCGGGCACGGTCACCAGCGTGACCAGGGAGCTCTCCTCCAGTTCGAGGCGCTCCTCCTCCTTCAGCCCGATCTCGTCGTGGTCGCCGCGCACCACCCAGGACCGGGCCCCGGAGCCCAGCAGCCGGTCGACCAGGGAGGGGTGGCGGTCCAGGTACCCGTAGTAGTGGTGCACGAGCTCGCGGCAGAACGCGGGATCGTTGTTCCCCAGGTCCGCAGCCAGCTGCTCGGCCCGCTCCTGCGGGATGCCGCCGGCCAGCATCTCCTTCTTCATCATCGCGGGCATCGTCCGCAGCATGGCCGTCCAGGCCAGCGGCCCCACCGCCGGGATCCGGCCCACCTGGTCGAGCACCCCGAGGAACTTCGCCTCGTCGGCCCGGGAGAAGGTGGGCGACAGGAGCACCAGCGGCCCGGTGAAGACGCCCAGGGCCGCCATCTCGATCGCCACGTTCGCCCCCAGGCTGTGCCCGGCCACCAGCGTGCAGCCCTCCGCCGTGGCGCACTCGGCCAGCAGCCGGGCGTAGTGCTCCATCGACAGGTCGTCCGGCGGTTCGGTACGGGCGAACCCCGGCATCGTCACGGCCACCAGGCCCAGCCCCGCGACCTCCGGCCGGGCCAGCACGTCCGCGTAGAACTCCTTGCTGCACATCCCGCCCGGCAGCAGCAGCACCCGGCGCCCCGCGTCGGCGGGGCCCGCCCTGCGTATGTCCAGGTTCTCCTTCATACCTCCAGCCTGGCCCTCGCCGGGCGGGCCCGCGCTCCCGGCCCGGGTCAGTCGCGGTAGGTGCGGGCCGCCTTGGAGGAGACGCCGCCGAGGCGGCCGGGCGGCAGGAGGCGGGCCAGGGTGACCAGCGCCCGGTAGCGCTTGCCGGGGACGGAGAGGGAGCGGCCCCGGGCCAGGTCGCGCAGGGCCTCGTCCACCACGCGCTCGGCGGAGAGCCAGGTCCAGGCCGGGATGTTGGAGGTGCCCATCCCGGCGCGCTCGTGGAACTCGGTCCGGGTGAAGCCCGGGCAGAGCGCCAGCAGGCGCACGCCGCTGCCCTCCAGATCCCGGGCGATGCCCTGGGTGAAGCTCACCACCCAGGCCTTGGAGGCACCGTACGTGCCGCGCGGCAGGAAGGCCGCGACGGAGGCGACGTTGACGATCCCGCCGAAGCCGCGCGAGCGCATGCCGGGGACGGCGGCGGTGGTCAGCCGCAGGATCGCCTCGATGTGCACCTTCACCATGGCCAGCTCGTCCTCGACCGGCACGGCGAGGAAGGCGCCCTTGTGGCCGAAGCCCGCGTTGTTGACCAGGATGTCCACCGGGCGCTCGTCGTCGCGCAGGCGATCCTCGACGGCGGCGATGCCGGTCTCGGTCGCGAGGTCGGCCGTGAGGGTCTCGACCGTCACGCCGTACGCCTTGCCGAGCTCGGCGGCGGTCCCCTCCAGCCGGGCGGTGTCCCGGGCCACCAGGACGAGGTCCCGCCCGTCCTTGGCGAGCCGGCGGGCGAAGGCGGCACCGATTCCGGCGGTGGCGCCGGTGATGAGAGCAGTGGTCATGGACAGACCGTACTGCGCTGAAGGCACGTCAGGCGGGCGGTGCGGCCCGGAGTGACGCGCCCCACGCCGGACTGCGCACCGCCCCCAGGGGCGCGAGGAACTGCGCGAAGCGGTGGGCCGCAGGCCGTGCCTGGCTGGTAGCGCACGCAGTTGATGAGCAGAGCCCCGCGCCCCTGGAGGGTGCAACTGAGTCGGCTGCCTCACTGGAAGCAGAGTGCCTACTTGGCCGCGCCGTTCCCCGCGCCCCTGGCGGTGGTTGCTGTGTCCGCCTGCCCCCCGGCGCCGACGGCCCGCAGGCGGGAGGCGGCCGTGGCCTTGAGGTCGGGGGCGAGGCGGGCGATGTCGCGGCTGCCGACGGCGGCGATCAGGGTGGGGAGGAGCCAGCGGACGGGCTGCATGCCGCGCAGCCAGGCCTGGGCGTAGACGTGGGCGGAGCGGCGGGCGATGCCGGCGACCAGGCGGTCGACGGCCGGGCCGAGGGGGTAGGTCTTGTTGGCCGGCCAGGGGAGGCCGGCCCGCATGCGGCGCAGCACGTCGTCCTGGTCGGCGCCGCGGACCATGTCGGTGTCGGTCCAACTCAGGTACCCCACACCGACCTTGATGCCCTGGTAGGCGACCTCCGCCCGCAGCGAGTGCGCGAACGCCTCCACGCCCGCCTTGCTCGCGCAGTACGCGGACATCAGCGGCGCCGGGGTGATCGCCGCCAGCGAGGCGATCTGCAGCAGGTAGCCGCCACTCTCGGCCAGCGCCGGGAGGAAGGCCCGCGCGGTGGCCACACTGCCGAGCAGGTTGACCTCGATGACACGGTCGTAGGCCCGGGGGTCGCTGTCCTCCAGGGGGCCGCCGATGGCGATCCCGGCGTTGGCGACCACGGTGTCGATCCGCCCGTAGCGGTCCACGATCGCGGCGGCGGTGGCCCGCAGCCCGTCCAGGTCGGTGACGTCGGCCTCCCAGTAGGAGGCCGACGGCCCGCACAGCGCGGCGGCGGCCTTCAGCTCCTCGGGCTCCAGGCCGACCAGGGCCACCTTCGCGCCGGCCTGCGCGAGCTTGCGGGCCGTCAGCGCGCCGACGCCGCGCGCGGCCCCGGTGACGACGACGACCTGGGCGGAGAGGGGCGGTACGGTGCTCACTTGGCGGTGCTCCCTTGCTGCTCGGCGGTGCGGCGGTCCTGGGCGATCCCGGCCAGGCGGTGGATCTCGGCGGCGACCTCGGCGGGCCGCTCCAAGGGTGACATGTGGCCGACCCCGGCGAGTTCGAGCAGGCCCTGGGAGTCGGGCAGCGCGGCCACGATCCGGCGGGCGTGCACCGGCGGGGTGAGCCGGTCGTGGGTGCCGACGATCACCGAGGTGGGCGCGGTGAGCCGGGGCAGCTGGTGGTACTCGTCCAGGGTGCCGAGCACCTGGGACCAGCGGTAGCGGGTGGCGACCGGACAGGCGTGCACCACCTCGGCGGTGACCCGCACCCGGGCGGGCGAGGAGTCAGGGCCCATGGTGGCGTACTTGAGCGCGGCGGAGCTGATGTTGTTGACCCTGCCGAGCGGCATCCGGGACTGCAGCAGCAGCTTGCCCAGCACCCGCCGGGCCCCCTGGCCGCGGACGAAGGGCGGCACCACGGCCAGCTCGGCCAGCAGGTCACCCGCGCCGGTGGAGACCAGCACCGCGGCGGCGGTCCGCAGCGAGACCTCGGCCCGGTCGGCGGCGGCCATGATGGTCATGCCGCCCATGCTGTGCCCGGCCAGCACCGCCCGCTCCCCCGCCGGGACGACGTGCTGCAGCACGGCCTCCAGGTCGTCGGCGAGCTTGGCGGTCGAGTAGCCGGCCTGGGTCGGCGGCAGGTCGCTGCCGCCGTGGCCGCGCTGGTCGTACGCCACCACCCGGTAGTCGGGGACGAGTTGGCGGATCACCGGGGCCCAGAACCGGGTCGAGCAGGTCCAGCCGTGGGCCAGCACGACCAGCGGCGCGCCTTCGGGCCCGTGTGCCTCGGCGAAGATCCAGTGGCCGTCGGCGGAGCGGATCCGGTACGTCTCGGCCGGAGTGGGCGGCACGCAGTCGGCTGCCGTGTCCAGCGGGGTGACGACGGCCTTGCTGAATTCAGGCTTCACGCGGAGACCTCCAGGGCGGCGGGGGCGGGCACGGGGGCGGTGATCAGCTCGTACTCGGTGAGATCGACCTTGCGGGTGGCACGGCGGAAGCTGCTGGTCGAACCGGGCCACAGCACGGTGTTCTTACCCGTCTCGTCCAGGTACCAGCTGCGGCAGCCGCCGGTGGTCCAGACGGTCCTGGTCATCCGGTGCTGGAGCTCGAGGTTCCAGCGGCGCTGGGCCCGCTCGGTGGGGTGCATGGCCACCGCGCCGACCGCCGGGAGGGCGGTCAACGCATCGACCAGGTAGTTGAGTTGGGACTCGATCATCAGGATCATCGAGCTGTTGCCGAGGCCGGTGTTGGGACCGATCACGAAGAACAGGTTCGGGAAGCCGTGCACGGTCGAGCCGCGCAGCGCCTCCATGCCGTCCTTCCACTCCTCCCGCAGGCTCCGGCCGTTGACACCGAACACCCGCTCCCCGATCGGCATTTCGGTGACGTGGAAGCCGGTGCCGAAGACGATCGCGTCCACCTCGTGCTCGCCGCCCCGGGAGTCCACCAGGGTCGAGCCGCGCACCTCGGCCAGACCGGCGGCGACCACCTCGGCGTTGGGTGCGGCCAGCGCCGGGTAGTAGGTGTTGCTGAGCAGGATGCGCTTGCAGCCGATCCGGTAGTCCGGGGTCAGCTTGGCTCGCAACTGCGGGTCCTTGACGCCGCGTTCGATGTTGCGCACGGCCAGCTGCTGCACCAGCCTGAGCGCGCCGGGGCGCTTGACGAAGGCGTCCACCTGGAGCTCGCGCAGCGCGAACAGGGCGGCGCGGCGCAGCTTGCCGGTGGGCGGGACGGCGCCGTGCAGCCACTTCTCGAAGCCGCTGATCTCACGGTCCGCGCGGGGCAGCACCCAGGCGGGGGTGCGCTGGAAGACGGTCAGCCTGCCGACCTTGGGCTGGATGGCCGGGATGATCTGGGCGGCCGAGGCGCCGGTGCCGACCACCGCGACGCGCTTGCCGGCGAGGTCGAACTCGTGGTCCCAGCGCGAGGAGTGGAAGACCCGGCCGGGGAACTCCGCCAGCCCCGGGATGGCCGGGATCTGCGGATCGGCGAGCGGTCCGGCGGCGGCCACCACGGCGTCGGCGGTCCACACCCCGGCGGCGGTGGTGACGCGCCAGCGGCTGTGCTCCGGCTCCCAACGGGCCTCGGTGACTTCGGCGTTGAAGCGCAGGTGCGGTCGGACCCCGAAGGTGTCGGTGACCTTCTCCAGGTAGGCGCGGATGTCCGGCTGGAAGGAGAAGGCGCGCGGCCACTCGGGGTTGGGTGCGAAGGAGAAGGAGTACAGGTGCGAGGGCACGTCGCAGGCGCAGCCCGGGTAGCTGTTGTCACGCCAGGTGCCGCCGA
Organism: Kitasatospora sp. NPDC002227; assembly: GCF_040296285.1. Taxonomy (NCBI): domain Bacteria; kingdom Bacillati; phylum Actinomycetota; class Actinomycetes; order Kitasatosporales; family Streptomycetaceae; genus Kitasatospora; species Kitasatospora sp. NPDC002227. The sequence continues at coordinate 171,479 of NZ_JBEOWY010000006.1, read as the reverse complement.
CCGCGTCGGCGCGCTCCAGGATCACGAAATCGGTGATCCCGGCGCGGCGCAGCCGCACGCCCGCGCCGATACCGCCGAAGCCGGAGCCGATCACCGCCACCCGCACGTGCGGGGCCTGCTCGGGGCCGGGCTGCTCGGCGGCGGCCTGCTTGCCGCGCTTGGGGCTGGATGCCATCGGATCGGCCTCCTGGGAGGGGAGTGGTGTGGTCCACGTCCACGAGAACCGTGCCAGTAATCACTGGCACGATTGGCAGAGTAGCGGCTGGCGCCGCCCCGGGGAAGAAGGCGGACGGCATCTGTTTCCGGCCTCCTGCCGAGCCCCCGGACGGCCCTATGCTGGGCGGCGTGGAGACGATCAGCACAGCGGCCGAGGCCGCGCCGGCCCGCCAGTACCGGGTGGAGGAGCTCGCCCGGGCGGCCGGGATCACCGCCCGGACGCTGCGCTTCTACCGTGAGCGCAAGCTGCTGCAGGCACCGCGCAAGGAGGGGCGGATCGCCTGGTACGGCGAGGAGCACCTGGAGCGGCTGCGGGTGATCGCCGAGCTGCTCGAGCGCGGCCACACCCTGGGCGGGATCGCCGAGCTGATCGGCGCCGGCGAGAGCGGGCGGGACGTCGCCGAGCTGATCGGCCTGCAGGCCGCGATCACGGCGCCCTGGTCGGACGAGACCCCGGTGCACCTCACCTGGGCCGAGCTGGGCGAGGCCTTCGGCGACCAGCTCACCGAGGCCAACACCGCCGAGTCGATCGCCCAGGGCTACATCACCCTCGAGCCGGACGGCATCACCCACGTCAGCCGCCGCCTGATGGACGCCACCACCTCCCTGGTCGCCGAGGGCGTGCCGCTCACCGCCGTGCTCGCCGCCAGCCGCAAGGCCCAGGACTACGCGGACGCCGTCGCCGAGGTCTTCACCGCCCTGGTCCGCGACGAACTGCTCGGCTCGCTGCGCCCCGACCTGCCCGCCGCCGAGGCAGCCCGCCTGACCGCCCTGATCCAGCGCGTCCGCCCGCTCGCCCGCACCGTCGCGGACGCCCAGTTCGCCCTGGCGATGGACCGCCGGGTGGTCGCCGAGTACGGCCGGATCACCGAAGGCGACTGAGCGCCGCCCGCGCCCCCGAGCTCTTTCCGCCATCCTGCTTGTCGTCCCACTGACGAAGTGTGGACATCTGATGGTGATACGGTTCATGCCCTCACCCGCAGGACGACTTCCTCAACTACGGGCCGGTGGACGGGAGGCGGGCGCCCCGAAGCCGGACCCTTCGAGGGGTGTTCTCCGCATGGGCGTGGTCTCGACGTTCCGTACCGCCGTGGGTCTGACCGGCGGGCGGGTGCTCACCTGGTCGCTGCTCGGGCGGCTGCCCAACGCGATGTGCCCGATCGGCAGCCTGCTGCTCGTCACCCACGACTCCGGCAGCGTGTGGCACGGTTCGGCCGCCACCGGCCTGCTCGCCCTGGCCCAGGCGGTCGGCGGGCCGCCGCTCGGGCGGCTCGCCGACCGCCACGGCCAGCGGCGGGTCGGCCTTGCGGCCGCGCTGGTCAACGCGCTGGCGATCCTGGCCCTGGTCGGCGCCTCGCAGGCCGGCCTGCCGTTCTGGGTCCAACTCGCCTGCGCGGCGACGATCGGCGCCTCCGTGCCGCTGGTCGGCCCGCTCTCCCGCAGCCGCTGGGTGCACCTGGCCGCCGGGGACACCGCCGCGACGTCGGCCGCCCTGTCCGTCGACGGGCTCGTCGACGAGATCAGCTTCACCACCGGCCCGGCCGTGGTCGGCCTGCTGGCCACCGCCCTGGACCCGGCCGCCGGGCTGCTGCTCGCCGCCGCCCTGGTCGGCAGCTGCGGCACGCTGTTCGCCCTCCACCCCACCGCCGCCCCCGGGCGCGGCCGGCCCCGGCACCGTGCCGCCGAGCCGCTGGTGAACACCCCGTACGCGCTGCTGCTGGCCGCCACCGCGCTGCTCGGGGTCTGCTTCGGCTCGGTCCAGGTGGGCGTCACGGCGACCACCGCCGCCCTCGGGCACGCGGGGGCCGCCGGGCTGATCTACGGTCTGCTCGGCGGCGCCAGCGCGCTGGCCGGGCTGGTCACGGCCGCGCTGCCCGCCCGCCTCGGTCTGCCGCTGCGCCTGCGGGCCGGCACGGCCCTGCTGCTGACCGCCTCGCTGCCGCTGCCGGCGGTCGGCAGCGTCAGCACGCTCACCCTGGCCGTCGGCGGTCTCGGCCTGGCGGTCGCCCCGCAGCTGATCACCATCTTCGGCCTGACCGAACGGACGGTCCCCGCCGGCAGGTTGGGCGAGGCGATGGCCGCCCTGGTCAGCGCCATCACCCTCGCCCAGGCACTCGGCACCCTGACCGCGGGCTGGGTCGCGGACCACTACGGCCCGACGGCACCCTTCCGGGTCACCGCCGCCGCGGCCGCCGCCGCCCTGCTGCTCGCCGCCGCGACCGCGACCGAACAGCGGTACTGCCGCCGGGAGTTCACGCCGCTGACGAAGGCTCAGCCGCGTGAGCGCCACTCCTCCGCGAGCATGCCGTAGACCACCTGGTCGCGGTGGTCGCCGGGGAAGGCGATGGCCCGGCGCAGCACGCCCTCCTCGGTGAAGCCGAGGCGGGTGGCGAGCGCGCGGCTGCGGGTGTTGGCGGTCTCGGTGTACAGGGCGACCCGGACCAGGCCGAGTTCACCGAAGGCCCGGTCGAGCAGGGCCGTGACGGTGCGGCTCACCAGTCCGCGCCCCTCGAAGGACTCGTCGATCCAGTAGCCGATGATCCCGGCCCGGGCCGCCCGGTCGATCTTCAGCCCGGAGCTGCCGACCAGCCGCCAGCCGCCGCCCTCGGCCCGGACACCGATCAGCACCGGCAGCAGGTCCCCGTCCAGCGACTCCACCGCCGACCTCCGCAGGAACCCGGCGGTGTCGGCCACGCTGCCCTCACTCAGCGCCCAGGGCTCCCAGCGCGCCAGCCGCGCCAGATTGGCGGACAGCACCGCGTGGTAGGGCTCCGCGAGGTCGGGCGTGCGCGGGATCAGCGCGGCGTCCTCGCCGAGCGGGTGGACGAACATCGGGTGGGCGACGGCACTCAACTGGTCTCCTAGGGCTGGGCTCTGGGCTCCGAGCTCAGCCTAGACCGCCGGTCAGCGGGGGTGGCCGGCGCCGTCGGTGGCCAGCGTCTGGGTGTTGAACTTGATCTGCCAGGCGGCCACGCTGCCGTCCGCGTGCTCGCAGAGCACCGCGCCGTCCTGCCAGATCCCGTCCGTCTGGTACCACTGGCTGCCGGCCGGGTCGCCCTGGTTGCAGTGCACGTCGTGCACCCCGAGGCCGGTGGTGAAGCGCTGGCCGAAGCAGTAGATCCGGGCCGCCGCCTGGAGGTAGGGCACCAGGACGTCCAGCGCGTTGTCGCCGTTGCTGGAGACCCAGGGGAAGAACCGCAGCTGCGGCCAGAGGAAGGTGAGCAGGTCCTTGCGGGACAGCTCGGCCCGCAGCTGCTGGACCAGCTCGGCCAGTCCGTCCGCCGCGTCCGGCCCGTACACGGGGGTACCGGGCTGGTGGCGGCCGAGGGCGTGGTGCAGGTTGCCGACCAGTTGGCTGATCAGGCGCCACCAGAGCCGGTCCTGCAGCATCGGGCTGCGGGCGTAGTCGAGCGCCCCCGAGGAGGCGGCCGAGGGCAGTGGGTGGAACCCGTCGGTGAGCGCGCGGACGGTCGCGATGTCCGCCACTCGCAGGTCGTCCACCAGCCGGTAGCTGACCCCGACGCTCGCCGGCGCGTCCACGTCCAGGGCCGCCTGGTAGACGCCCTCGGGGGTGTTGAGGAAGAGGTGACCGTGGTACCACTGGCCGAAGTTGTGGGCCGGGTCGCGGTTGAAGTCCTGGTACGTGCCGATGGCGACGCCGTAGCTGGGCAGAGGCATGATTCCCTCGCAGGCCGTTCCGCGCGGCGGACGGCCCGGGGCCGTCCGCCCTCCCCTCCACTCTCCGCCTTTCACGCCCTCTTCACTATATGAGCGCCACCAGCTCACAACTCCAGGCGCCGGACCCGTTCGCCGTCCTCGGTGCGCGGGCAGGTGAGGCAGGCCTCGGCGGGGCGGACGGCGTAGTAGAGGCAGCAGCCGAGCCGGGTGCGGGTGAGGTGGCTCCGGCCCTCGGTGCCGGGCAGGCGGCGGAAGTCGGCGGCGCCGGGGAAGGGCGGGGTGTCACCAGGCAGCACCAGACCGGCCAGCTCCGCCCCGCGCTCCTCCTCGCCGAGCACCCGCCCCAGGTACCAGAGCCCGGAGGCCAGGTCGTCGGCGGCCATCCCCCACAGTGCGCGCGGCCCGCGCTTGACGTACGACTGGAAGGCGGCGAGCACCGGCCCGAGCTGCGCCGCGACGGCGGCCCGCAGCGCGGCCGGGTCACCCGGCTCGCCCTGCGGCGGGCACAGCGCGAAGCGGCCGGTGGCGATCTCGATCCGCGGCTCGGCGGGGCGCGGCACCTGGCCGGCCAGGTACCAGGGACCGCTCAGCAGCAGGGTGGCGGACCAGAGGTAGTGGTGCAGGAAGCGGGAGGCCGCGACGTGCGTGCGGGGCCGTTTCCCGTACCCGGCCTCGATCCGGGCCGCCTCGGCCTCGACGAGTTCCTCGGCGGCGAACGGCAGTTGGCCGACGGTGCACCAGCCGGGCCGCAGCGGCGCACCGGCGGGGAGCAGCTCGACGTCCAAGGCTTCGCAGGCGGCGAGCAGCCGACGGTACGTACCGGCCAGTGACCGGGGCGGTGTCGGCAGTTCGAGCAGCTTCGACAAGGCAACCCCCGAAGATCAGGTTTAGGTTAGGCTCACCTTATAGGTACCTGACGATCTCTTGACCATTCAAGAGGGCCGACTTGACTAGGTTAGGTAAGCCTCACCTAATATTTCGTCCCGTGCCTACCACCGCCACGCCGATGCCCCCAGCTGCGGCGCGGCCGGCCCGGACGGTGCGCCAGCCCCTGGTGCTCCTCTGCGGGCTGGCCGTGCTGGCGCTCTGCTGCGCGCTGAGCCTCGCTCTCGGCTCCCGCCCCGTCCCGCTCGCCACCGTCCTCGACGCCCTCACCGGCTCCGCCCACGGCGGCGACGCCGACGTGGTGACGGGCCTTCGGGTGCCGCGCACGGTGATCGGCCTGGTGGTCGGCGCCGCGCTCGGCGCGGCCGGGGCCGTCGCCCAGGGCGTCACCCGCAATCCGCTGGCCTCGCCGACCACGCTCGGCATCAACGCCGGGGCGAGCTTCGCCGTCGTCACCGCGATCTTCGCCTTCCACTGCAGCCACCCGCTGCAGTACGTCTGGTTCGCCGTCACCGGCGCCGCCGGCGCGGCCGTCCTCGCCTACGCGATGGCCCGGCGCTCGGGCGCCCTCGACCCCGTCCGGCTCGCCCTCGGCGGCACCGTGCTCACCGCCGTGCTCGCCTCCTGGACCTCCGCGCTGATGCTCGCCAGCCACCGCACGCTGGACGAGGCCCGCTTCTGGCTGGCCGGATCGCTGAGCGGGCGGGGGCTCGACGTGCTCCGGCCCGTCCTGCCGCTGATCCTGCTCGGCGCGGTGCTCGCGCTCGCCGTCACCCCCTCGCTCAACGCGCTCGCCCTCGGCGACGAGAGCGCGCAGGCGCTCGGCGTGCCGGTCGCCCGGATCCGGGTGCTCGGCGGACTGGCCGTGGTGCTGCTCGCCGCGGGCGCCGTCGCCGTGGCCGGCCCGGTCGCCTTCATCGGCCTGGCCGCCCCGCACCTGGTCCGCCCGCTGCTGGGCGGCGACCACCGCTGGCTGGTGCCCGGCTGCTTCCTGACCGGCGGCATCCTGCTGCTCGCCGCCGACGTGCTCGGCCGGGTGGTGGCCCGCCCCAGCGAGATCGAGGTCGGCATCGTGACCGCCTTCCTCGGCGCCCCGCTGCTGGCCCTGCTGGCCCGGAAGGCGGCCCGGTGAACGCTCACAACGCTTCGCTTCCCAGCGGGACGGACCCGTACGGCCATGACCTCCCGCCGGCTGCCGACCCGGCCGACCGCCCCGGCGCCACGGGCCCGGCCGATCCGACCGGCCTGGCACTGGGCCTCGGCCTGGCACTGAGCCTCGGCCTGACGCCGCTCGACGGCTGCTCCGAGGAGGCGCAGCGATGAGCTCGCTCTCCCTCCCCGGGCGGCGGCGCCGCTCCCTGACGCTCTGTGCCGTGGCCGCCGTCCTGCTCGTGCTGCTCACCGCGGTGGCGCTGAGCACCGGTCAGGTGAAGCTCCCGCTAATCGACTCGCTGCGGGCGCTGTTCGGCTTCGGCGACGACGGGAACGTGCTGGTCGTCCAGGAGTTCCGCGCGCCCCGGGTGGTCGCCGCCCTGGTCGCCGGGGCCGGTCTGGCCGTCTCCGGCTCGCTGCTGCAGCGGCTGTTCCGCAACCCGCTCGCCTCGCCGGACGTGGTCGGCGTGACCGGCGGCGCCTCCTTCGGCGCCGTGCTGCTGCTGGCCACCGGGGCGAGCCAGGCGCTCATCCCCCTCGGTGCGCTCGGCGGCGGGCTGCTGGCCGCCGTGCTGCTCGGCGGCTTCGCCTGGAAGGCCAAGGTGCCCGTCACCCGGCTGGTGCTGGTCGGGCTCGCGGTGCAGGCCTCTCTGGCGGCGGCGGTCAACCTGATGATCGTCCGCTTCCCCGCCGAGCTCGCCGCCTCCGCCCTGCAGTGGACCACCGGCTCGCTCTACGGGCGGACCTGGACCGAGGTCGACGTCGGCGGCACCGCCATCGCCCTCACCTGCGCCCTCGCCTTCCTCGCCCAGCGCCGCCTGGCCGTCCTCGACCTCGGGGACGACTCGGCCGGCGGCCTCGGCCTCGACCCGGGCCGGGCGCGCCTCGGCCTGCTGCTGCTCGCCGTGGTGCTGGCCTCGCTGGCCGCCGGGCTCAGCGGCCCGGTCGCCTTCGTCGCACTCGCCGTGCCGCACCTGGTCCGTCTCCTGGCCGGACCGCCCACCCCCGCGACGCTGGCGCTCACCGCCCTGACCGGCGCGCTGCTGCTGCTCGCCGCCGACCACCTCGCCCTGTACCTGCTGCCCGTCCACGGCCTGCCCGTCGGCGCCGTGACCGCGACCCTCGGCGCGCCCTGGCTGCTCGCCCTGATGATCCGCCGCCCGGCCCACCGGAGTGCCTGATGAACCAGCCACGGAACCAACTCGCCGCCCAGCAGCTCGACCTGCGCTACGGGGACCGCCGGATCGTCGAAGGCCTGGACCTGACCCTGCCCGGCAACGCCGTCACCGCGATCGTCGGCCCGAACGCCTGCGGCAAGTCCACCCTGCTGCGCGGCCTGGTGCGCCTGCTGGCCCCCGCTGCCGGGCAGGTCACCCTGGACGGCGCCGACATCCACCGACTGCCCGCCCGTACGCTCGCCAAGCGGCTCGGCCTGCTCCCGCAGCAGCCCGTCACACCCGAGGCGATCACCGTGGAGGCGCTGGTCCGGCTCGGCCGCTACCCGCACCAGCGGATGCTCAGCCCCTGGTCGGCCGCCGACCAGGCGGCCGTCGAGCAGGCGCTGCTGCGCACCGGCACCGCCGAACTGCGCGATCGCCAGGTGGACCAGCTCTCCGGCGGGCAGCGCCAACGGGCCTGGCTGGCCCTGGCGTTGGCTCAGGAGACCGACCTGCTGCTGCTGGACGAGCCGACCACCTTCCTCGACCTGCGCCACCAGCTGGAGGTGCTCGACCTGGTCTCCGAGCTGCACGCCAAGGCGGGCCGCACGGTGGTCATGGTGCTGCACGACCTCGGCCAGGCCGCCAGGTACGCCGACCACCTGGTGGTGCTCGACGGCGGCCGGCTCGCCGCCGCCGGGCCTCCCGCCGAGGTGCTTGACCCCGAACTGGTCGAGCAGGTCTTCGGCGTCCCGTGCCGGGTCATCCCCGACCCGGAGACCGGCACCCCGCTGGTCGTCCCGCATGCCCGCCGGGCCCGCCAACTGACGTCCTGAACCACCCCGTGACGCCCCCGCAGACGCCGGGGCTTCCTTCGCCACACCCGAAATCACCTCTGCACCAAGGAAATCCGACATGATCCAGCGCCGTCTGCCGCTCGCCGTCCTCTCCCTCGCGGTCTCCGCCGGTCTGCTCACCGCCTGCGGCAGCGACGGCGGCGCCAAGGAGCCCGCGGCCGCCACCGACAAGCCCGCCGGCGATGCCGCCGCGTCCTTCCCGCGCAGCGTCAAGCACGCCATGGGCACCGCCGAGATCAAGGCCCAGCCCAGGCGCGTGGTCGTGCTCGACAGCGGCGAGCTGGACGACGTCACCCTGCTCGGCATCACGCCGCTCGGCGCGGTCTCCCCGCACATGAAGACCGAGGGCGGCTTCCCGAACTACCTCAAGTCCAAGATCTCCGGTACCAAGGACGTCGGCCCGATGGCCGAGCCGAACCTGGAGCTGATCGCCTCGCTCAAGCCCGACCTGATCCTCTCCTCCAAGGTCCGCCACGAGAAGGTCTACGCCAAGCTCAACGCGATCGCGCCCACCGTGCTCGCCGAGACCACCGGCTTCCCGTGGAAGGACAACCTGGCCCTCTACGCCAAGGCGCTCGGCAAGAAGGCCGAGGCCAGGAAGGCGCTGGAGGACTACCAGGCCCGGGCCGCCAAGCTCGGCGCCGAGATCAAGGCCAAGAACGGCGGCACCATGCCGACCGCCTCCGTGGTGCGCTTCGTGGCCGGCCCGACCCGGCTCTACCAGAAGGCCTCCTTCAGCGGCACCGTGCTCACCGACGTGGGCCTGAACCGCCCGGCCAACCCGGACCTCGAGAAGGCCATGAGCGAGGTCTCCGCCGAGCAGATCAACAAGGCCGACGCCGACCTGGTCTTCGTCACCACCGCCGACGACCCGACCAAGACCAAGGAGAGCGAGGTCCAGAACACCCCGGTCTGGAAGGGCCTGAAGGCCGTGCAGAACAACAAGGTCTTCAACGTGCCGGACGAGACCTGGATGTCGGGCATCGGCGTGCAGGCCGCCGACGCGATGCTCGTGGACATCGCCAAGGCCGCGGGCGTCGACGCTCCCAAGTAGGCCGCCCCTTACCGGGGGTGGGCCCACTGCCCGCCCCCGCTCCCCCTGAACCACCGAGAGGACTCGTCGTCGTGCGGCTGTACCTGCTGGCTCTGAACCCCACCGACTCCGTCACCCAGGGCTTCCTGCCCGCCGCCGCGAGACTCGGCCTCTCCGTCACCGTGCTCACCGACTCCGTCGCCGACCACCAACGTGCCTACCAAGAACTCGAGTTCGCCCCCGAGGTGGTCGAGTGCCCGGTGCGCGACCACTGGGAGGTGATCAGCCTGATCTCCCGGCTGGACGCCCCCGCCGCCGTGTTCAGCAACAGCGACCACCTGCAGACCCAGACCGCCCTGGCCGCCGAGTACTTCGGCCTGCCGGGCAAGAGCTGGCGGGCCACCCTGCGGGCCAAGAACAAGGCCGAGCTGCGCCGCCACCTGGCGCTCACCGGCCTGGACCTGGTCTGGTCCGCCGAGCTGGCCCCCGGACAGGGCCCCGCCCGGCTGGACCCGCCCTTCCCCTGCGTGGTCAAGCCCCGCGAGGGCGTGGCCAGCGAGGACGTCGCGCTGGCCGCCGACGCCGAGGAGCTGGCCCTGCACTGCAAGGAGATCCGCCGGCGCAGGCCTGAAGCCGTCCTCGTGGTCGAGGAGTTCCTGCACGGCGAGCTGCACACCCTGGAGACCCTGGGCGACGGCGAGCGCCGCCACGTGCTCGGCGGCTTCCACACCCGGCTCTCCCCGCCGCCGCACTTCGTCGAGGAGGTGCTCACCTTCGTGCCCGCCCACCCGCAGGCCGTCACCGACCAGGTGCTGGCCCAACTCGACGCCCTGGAGGTGGGCTTCGGCGCCTGCCACACCGAGTTCGTGGTCCAGCCGGACGGCCGGGTGCGCCTTATCGAGGTCAACTACCGTGCCATCGGCGACCAGTGCGACATGATGCTGGCCCAGATCCTGGCCATCCCCTACTTCGAGCTGGTGCTCTCCGCCCACCTCGGCCACCCGCTGCCCGCCGAGCTCGGCGCGCGCACCGACCGGCGCGCCCGCAACGAGGTGGTCTGCGCCGACCGCGCCGGCACCCTGACCGGCGCCCCCGGCCCTTCGGACCAGGAGCACGACGGCGTCCGCCTCGCCTACCGCCCGCTGCGCCCGCTCGGCGAGCACCACGAGCACTACCGCACCAACCGCGACTACCTCGGCGTGATCTGGGCCATCGGCCCGGACCAGGCCGGCGTGGACCGCGCCGTCGCCGAGTTCATCGCGGCCAACCGCTGGGAGATCACCGGATGAGCGCCGAGACGCAGTTGACCCTTCGGGTACTAGGCGCCCTGCTCCGCGAGGACGTCGCCGGGCTGCGCAGCGCCACCACACTGGTCGAGCGGCCCGACGGGCCGTGGCTGTGCGGCGAGCGGCTGGCCCTGCCGGTGGGCCCGGACGGCTTCCAGGGCGAGTACACCGCCCGGCTGGCGCTGCTGGTGGTGGACGGCACGGAGCACCGCGAACTCGGCCGGCTGACCAGCGCCTTGGCTGCACTGGCCGAGCCCGGTGATCAGGCGGGGTACCAGGCCTTCGCCGCCGAGTGCGCCCAGACCCTGGCCACCATGCGACTGCACGAGAGCGCCCAGCCGGAGGTGCTCGAGGGCCTGGCCAAGCAGTACGGCGCCGACCCGGCCGACTGGTACGGCCTCGGCCCGAGCCTGGCCTTCGACACGCTGGCCGCCTACCTCGACCACCCGGTCTACCCGACCGCGCGCGGCCGCTCCGGCCTGGACGATGACCAACTCATGTCGTACGCACCGGAGTTCCACCCCTCCTTCCTGCTGCGCTGGCTGGCCGTGCCGGCCTCGGCGCTCACCGTCGAGGGTGCCGGCCCGCTGCCCGACTGGTGGCCCACCCCCGAGCAGCTCGGCCTGCGCGGCGCCGACGGCCCGTACCTGACCGTGCCGGTGCACCCGCTGACGGCGGAGGCCGCCCGCGACGCGCTGCCCGGCGCACTGCTCGCCGAGCGCCCGTACCTGGAGGTGGTGCCCACCCTCTCGATGCGCACCGTCGCCGTCGCACAGGACCCGGCCCACCACCTCAAGCTGCCGCTCGCCACGGCCACCCTCGGCCTGCGCAACCGCCGCACCGTCAAGCCCGGCACCCTGGTGGACGGCGCCGCCGGCCAGCGCCTGCTCGAGGCCGTGCTGGCCCGCGAACCCCGGTTCGCCGAGCGGATCCTGCTGGCCGACGAGCAGTGCTACGCGCACGCCGGCCACGAGCTGCTCGCCGTGCTGGCCCGCCGCTACCCGGCCGGACTCGACCGGGCCGTGACCGTCTCGCTGGCAGCCCTGCTCGCCCCCGCCCCGGGCGGGCTCCTGGTGGTGGACCACCTGGCGAGCCGGTTCTACGACGGCGATGTCCTCGCCCTGTACGCCGACTTCCTGGAGCTGTTGCTCGACTGGCAGACCGCCCTCTTCGGGTACGGCGTCGCGCTCGAGTCCCACCAGCAGAACACCTCCCTGGTGCTCGACACCGTCGACGGCCGGGCCCGGCTGCGGCTGCTCTACAAGGACAACGACGGCCCCCGGATCAACCCGGCGCGGATGGGTGAACTCGCGCACTTCGCGGCCGAGTTCGACGACCACCGGGTGGCGGCCTCGGACGACCGGGCGCTGACCGACCTGTTCACCACCATCACCGGCCACCTGTGCGCCGCCTCCCTCGCCTTCGGCCTGGCCGCCCACGGCCGCGCGCCGCTGGCCACCACGCTCGGCCTGCTGCGCGCGAAGCTGACCGCCGCCCTCGACCGGGTCGGCCCTGGCGCCGAGCCGCTGCGCGCCGCACTGCTCGAGGCCGGGGAGCTGCCGGTGAAGGCGATGGTCACCGCCGGGACGCTGCTCAGCAAGGAGCGCACCGGCGCCGCCGACATCAACAAGCACTACACCACCGGCCCCAACTACCTGAAGCAGGCGGAGTGCTGACGGCCCAGGCGGCCCGGGTGCCGGCTCCCATCGCGGAAGCCGGCCTCGGCCGCCGCCAGGTGCACGCCGTGGCGGCCTGCTACTTCGTCGCCTCCTTCGCCGCCCTCGGCCTGCCGCCCTACCTGACCGCGATCCTGCCGGGGCTCGGTGACCAGGACGGCAGTTGGGCCGGGGTGCTGTACATCGTGCCGACCGTGTTCAGCGCGCTCGGCGCCCCGCTCTGGGGGCGCCTGGCCGACCGCTTCGGCCGCAAGCGGCTGCTCCTGCGGGCCCAACTCGGCCTCGCCGTCTCCTTCCTGCTCGCCGGGGCCGCCGACAGCCTGCCCGCGTTCACCGTCGCGCTCGTCCTGCAGGGCTTCCTCGGCGGCACCTTCGCCGCCACCAACGGCTACCTGGCCGCCGCGCTCGAAGGCCCCTCGCTCTCCCGCGCGCTCACCCTGATGCAGGGCAGCGCCCGCGCCGCGCTGGTCGCCGCGCCGATCCTGGTCGGCCTGCTCTCCCCGTGGATCTCACCGCACCGGCAGTACCTGGTGATGGCCGTGCTGCCGCTGGCCGCCGCCGGCCTGCTCTCCCTGCTGCCCGAGCCCGCCTGCCCCGCGCCCACGAGCAGTTCCCCGGCCGCCCCGGGCGCCCTCGGCCCGCTCCGGCTGCTCTACGCCCTGGAGTTCGCCTTCGTCTTCGCGACGATCGTCTCCTACCCCTATCTGATCGCCCTGGTCGAGCAGCGCCTGCCCGGCATCCCCGGCACCACCGCCGGGGCGCTCTTCGCCTTGCCGCACCTGTGCTACCTGGCCTTCGCCGGGCGGGTGCACACCCTCTTCCTGCACCGCCCGCAGGCCGGGATGGCCCTCGGCTTCAGCCTGGTCACCCTCGGCCTGGCCCTGCACTGGACGGCCCACTCCACTGCTGCCTTCGCCCTCGCCCGCCTGGTGCTCGGCGCCGGGATGACCCTCGGCCTGGTCTGCCTCTCGGTGCTCGCCGCGAGCGCCGCCGCCGGGAGACCCCCCGGCCGGATGTTCGGCACCCTCGAACTGGTCTCCAAGGGCGGCGCCGTCGCCGCCGGAGTGGTCGCCGCGCTGGTCAACAGCGGCTACGGCCCGACCGCCCCCGTGCTGGCCGGAGCGCTCGCCGCCCTCGCCGCCCTCGCCCTCACCCTGCTCGCCCGGCCGGCTCGCTCCGGGCCTGCCCGCTTCTCCCGACGGAGCGCCTGATGCCCACCAGCACCGTACTCACCAGCCTCCCCGCCGCCGACCACGTGGTGGCCCACACCCTGCTCAACTGCCTGCTCCGCGAGGTCTCCGCCCCCGAGCACCAGACCGCCGTCTGCGACGGCTGGCTGCGCCTTCGGCTGCCCCGGCGCGGGGTCGAACTGCGGGTCGAACTGCGCCGCAGTTCGATCGCGGGCGCCCACCGCTTCACCGGCCCGGTCTTCGCGCAGTCCGAACGCGGCCACCAGGAGCTGAGCTGGCGGGAGTTGGCCGAGCACGTGCAGGCCGAACTGACCCTGCGCAGCGGCCTGGCCAACGGGGAGTTCCTGGCCCAGCTGGCCTCCAGCCACGCCGGGGTCGCGGCGGCGCTCGCCGACCGGCCGGCGCCCGGCCCGGACCGCTACCTGGAGTCCGAGCAGGCCCTGCTCTTCGGCCACCGCTTCCACCCCGCCCCCAAGTCCCGCACCGCCGAGCGCGGTTCCTGGTCCGCCTACGCCCCAGAGGCCCGCGCCGCCTTCCGGCTGCGCCACCTCGCGGTGCGCGCCGAGCTGATCGCCGAGGACACCACCGACCCGGCCGCCCTCGCCCTGCTCGACGGCCTGGCCCACGTCCCGGACGGCTACCGGCTGCTGCCCGCCCACCCCTGGCAGTACGAACTCATCGGCGACCACCCGCTGTTGCTGGCCGCCATCGAGCGCGGTGACGTGATCGACCTCGGCGAGGGCGGCGAGCCGTTCACCCCGACCGCCTCGGTCCGCACCCTGGCCGGGGCCGGAGCCTTCCTCAAGTTCAGCCTGAACGTGCGGATCACCAACTGCCTGCGCAAGAACGCCGCGTACGAGCTGACCGGCGCGGTGCAGCTGGGCCGGCTGCTCGCCGAACCGCTGGCCGAGCTCGAGCAGCGCTTCCCGCACGCCGCGATGCTGCGGGAGCCCGCCTTCCGCACCCTCGCCCTGCCGGGGGCGGACGGCACCGTCGACCAGGCCCTGTTCGAGGGCTTCGGGCTGATCGTCCGCGAGGGCCTGGCGGCCCGGCTGGAGCCCGAGGTCACCCCGCTGCTGGCAGCCGCCGTGGCGGACGAGTACCCCACCAGCTCGGCGCACCTGTCCGTGCTGCTCGACGGCGCCGATGCGGATCAGGCCCAGGAGTGGTGGGCCAGGTACCTGCACCTGGTGGTGCCGCCGGTGCTCGCCGCCTACTTCGACCACGGGGTGGTGCTGGAGCCGCACCTGCAGAACGTCCTGCTCGGGGTGGACGCCGGGGGCCGCCCGGCCCAGGTGCTCTTCCGCGACCTGGAGGGCACCAAGCTGGTCCCGGACCAGGCCGCCGCCCGGCTGGCCGGCCTGGCGCCGGAGGTGGCCGGGCCGATGACCTACGACGCGCAGCGCGGCTGGGACCGGGTGGTCTACTGCCTGGTGGTCAACCACCTCTCCGAGCTGGTCTCGGCGCTGGGCGACCTCTTCCCCGAGCTGGAGGCCGCGTTCTGGGCCGCGGTGCGGGCGGAGTTGCGCAGTTACGCGGACCGGCACGGCTGCCCGCCGAGGCTCAGCGCGCTGCTCGCCGGGGTGCCGCTGCCCGCGAAGGCCAATCTGATGACCCGGTGGGAGCGCAAGGCCGACCGGGAGGCCGGCTACGTCCGGCTGCCCTCCCCGCTCGCGGCGGACGTGCTGGCCGAGGCCGCACTGGCGCTGGGCGGTGACCGATGAGCGCGCTGGTGCGGGAGCTGGTGAGCCGTCTCGCTGGTGAGCAACTGCCCTGCTATGTCTACGACCTGAGCGAGCTGCGGGCGCACGCGACGGCTGTGCGGGCCGCGCTGCCGGAGCGGGTGGAGCTGTACTACGCGGCGAAGGCCAACCCCGAGGCGGCGATCCTGACCGCGCTGGACGGGATCGTGGACGGCTACGAGGTCTCCTCCGGCGGGGAGTTGGCACATGTGCGGGCGGCGGTGCCGGACGCTCCGCTCGCCTTCGGCGGGCCCGGCAAGACTCCGGCCGAGATCGCGATGGCGCTGGAGCTGGGCGTGCGGCGCTGGCACGTGGAGAGCGAGCACGAGCTGCGGCTGCTCGCGGCCGCGGCGGACGGGCCGGTGGACGTGCTGCTTCGGGCCAACCTGCCGGTCGGCTCCGGCGAGTTGGAGTCGGTGGCACTCGCCATGGGCGGGCGGCCGACGCCGTTCGGGATGGATCCGGAGCAGATGGAGCGGTGTGTGCGGCTGCTCGCCGGGCCGGGCTTCGAGCGGCTGCGGCTGCGCGGGGTGCACGCGCATCTGGCCAGCGGGCTGGACGCGGCCGAGCAGGTCGCGCTGGCCGGGCGGATCGTGGCCTGGTCGGTGGGGCTGGCCGGGCGGTACGGGCTCGCCCTGGACGAGGTGAACGTCGGGGGCGGGATGGCCGTGGACTACGGCTCGGCCGAGCTGCGCTTCGACTGGGTCTCGTTCGGGACGGGCCTGGCCGAGCTGCTGGACGCGCACCCGGGGCTGCGGCTGCGGATCGAGCCGGGGCGGGCACTGACCGCTTACTGCGGCTGGTACGCGACCGAGGTGCTCGATGTGAAGCAGAGCCACGGGGAGGACTTCGCGGTGGTCCGGGGTGGGACGCACCATCTGCGGACTCCGGCCACCCGGGGGCACTCGCAGCCGTTCGAGGTCGTGGCGGTGCAGGAGTGGGGCCGGCCTTGGGAGCGTCCGGCCGTGACCACGGGCTGCGCCACGCTTTCGGGGCAGCTGTGCACGCCCAAGGACGTGCTGGCGCAGCGGGCTCCGGTGGGGGTACTGCGGGCCGGGGACCGGGTGCTGTTCAAGATGGCGGGGGCTTATGCGTGGAACATCTCGCACCACGACTTCCTGATGCATCCACGGCCGGGGTTCCGGTTCGTCGGGTAGCGGCCCTGATGGTGCAGCTCGATCGTGCTCAGGAGTGGCATGGGAGAGTGGAGGGGACCGAAGGGAGTGGGGCAGAGATGCTGATGGAGAAGGTCGCGGAGATCCTGCGCGAGGCGTCGGCGGAGGCGGTGGAGCCGCGGTTCCGGGCGCTGGCGGCGGGCGAGGTGCTGGAGAAGGCCCCTGGCGAGGTGGTGACGGTCGCCGACCGGGAGGCCGAGGCGATCATCTCCCGGCGGCTGCGGGAGCTGCTGCCGGTGCCCGTGGTCGGGGAGGAGGCGGTGGCGGCCGATCCGGCGCTGGCCCGGGCGCTGGTGTCGGAGGAGGCCGCCTGGCTGGTCGATCCGGTGGACGGGACGTCGAACTTCGTGGCGGGTCACCCGGACTTCGCCGTGATGGCCTCGCTGGTCCGCTCGGGACGCACCGTCGCCAGCTGGATCTGGCAGCCCGTCGCCGGAGTGGCCTACGCCGCCGAGCTCGGGTCGGGCGCCTGGCGCGACGGGAACCGCCTGACCCGCCCGGCGCCGGCCCCGCAGCCGGAGAAGTGGCGCGGCATCCTCAAGACCCGCTTCCTCGACCCCGCCACCCACCACCGCCTGCAGACCAACGCCCGCGGCCTCGGCGAGGTCACCGCCGGCCGCTTCGCGGCGGGCATCGAGTACCCGCTGGTCGCCACCGACGAAGTCGACTTCATCCTGTACTGGCGCACCCTCCCCTGGGACCACTCCCCCGGCACCCTGCTGGTCACCGAGACCGGCGGCGTCTGCGCCCGCCTGGACGGCACTCCGTACCACCCCGAGCCGCCCGGCGGCCCCGACGGCCTCCTGGTCGCCGCCGACCCGCAGACCTGGGAGCAGCTCCGCGCCGCCCTCACCCGCTAGCCGGGACACGGAACCCGGCCGGACCCGAATGCACCGATTCCCCGCCGGAACCACCGGGCCCCGCCCGGAGATCCCCGACCACCCGCACCCGGCGCGGCGCCCCGGCGGGCACCGTGAGAACCTTCTCCCTCCTAGCCGGCTACCCCGGGCGCAGCCATGACCACCAGCACCGCCGATGTCATCACCTACACCCTCTCCTTCACCGTGGCGGCGGCCCTGCTCGCCGCCGGCGTGCTGGGCCTCGCGGGCCTCGGCCCCGGGCGGACCGTTCCCAGGGCCGAGGCCGTACCCGCCCTGCTGACCGGCGGCGGGATCGCGCTCTGCACGCTGGCCCGGATCCCCGCCACCGACCGCCTGCTCGGGGACGCCCTGCTCGGGCTGCCGGGTCTGCTGCTCCTGGCGGCCGGCGCGTACCGGTACTGGCGCACGCGCTGACCCGCCGGCCGGTGGTCACCAGAGCACGGGCAGGCGCTCCGGCAGGCGCTTGATGAAGCCGGGGCGCCAGGCCAGCTGCTCGACCGGGAGGGCGAGCCGCAGCTGGGGCAGGCGCTCGACCAGGGCGGTCAGCGCGATCTCGGCGTGGGTGCGGCCCAGCGCCGAGGCGGGGCAGAAGTGGCGGCCGGCGCCGAAGGCCAGGTGCGGGTTGCTCTCCCGGTCGAAGTCGATGGTCTCCGGGTGCTCGAACACCTCGGGGTCGTAGTTGGCCCCCTCGACCAGCACCAGAACCAGCTCCCCCGCCTTGACCAGCACCTCGCCCACCTGGACGTCCGCGAGCGCCAGCCGCGGCAGCGCGTCGCCGATCGACAGGTTGTACCGCAGCAGCTCGTCCACCGCGCGGCCGATCACCGCCGGCTCCTGCCGCAGCCGCTCGGCCAGCTCGGGCCGCTGGGCCAGGTGGATGATGGCGTGCAGCAGGAAGGAGGAGGTGGAGACGGCGCCCGCGCCGAACAGCGAGAGGGCGACGGTGGCGAGCAGTTCGTCGCTCACCCGGTCCGAGACGTCCGGCGAGCGGCGCAGTGCGGCGAAGCGCCCGAGCAGGCCCTGGGTGGGCTCCGGGTCGGCGTTCAGCTGCGCCTGCATGTACCCGAGATCGCGGTACCAGTTGGGCGCCGAGCCCTCGAAGACGGCCGGGCTGGTGATGAACGCCAGGTCGATCCCGGACATCAGCCGCCGCCAGTCGTGGGTGGGGATGCCGAGCAGCCGGCAGTGCAGCGCCGCGGAGTAGGGCTCGGTGAAGCCGTCCCGCAGGTCGGCGGGCGGGCCCTGCTGCACCAGGACGTCGAGCAGCCGGTGCGCCTCGGCCTCCAGCCAGCCGCCCAACTCCCGGTCGGCGCGCGGGGAGAGGGTCTTCATGACGGCCTCGCGCAGCCCGGCGCTGTTGATGTTTCCCATGTTGTTGACCACCTCCGGCGGGATGGTCAGCGCGTACTGGCGCGGCACGCCGGGGTTGGCGGTGTCCTTGAGGCTGAACCGCTCGTCCTCGAGCACCTGCTTGGCCAGCGCGTAGTTGCTCACCAGCCAGGCCTCGTCGCCGGTCATGGTGCGGACCCGGGCCACCGGGTGCTTGGCGCGCAGCAGTTCGGCCTCCTCGGGCAGCACGTCGCCGCGCCGGTCGAGAGGGAAGGTGAAGTCGGCCTGTGTGGTCATACGGGGGTTCCTTTCGCGGAGGCGGTCAGGCGGTGGTCAGGCGGAGGCGGTCAGGCGGCGGCCGCGTGCGGCAGCGCGGACAGGGGGCGGATCACGGCGTACGCCTGCCCGGCGGCGGCCCGCAGGCCCTCCTGCCGGCCGAACAGCACCGGGGTGAGCGGGAGTTCGACGTGGTAGCAGGCCACCGAGCTGGGTACGCCGAGCAGGCTCGGGGTGTCCAGGAAGAACGGCAGCTCGGCGGCTATGTAGTCGACCCCGGCGGCCAGCGCGGCGGGCGGCACCTCGGCGCCGAGCTTGGCGGTGAGGAAGGAACGGGCCATCCCCTCGGTGGCGGCGCGGAACTCCTGGTCCGCGGCCAGCGCATCGAGAGTGGCGCGGTGCAGCCGCCGGTAGACCGGGTCGTCCTGGAACTCGGAGAGCGCGCGCACCCGGACCCCGGGCACGGCCGCCAGCTCGAGTCCGCGGTCGATCCGGCGGCGGGTGGTCTTGATCTCCTTGGCGGCGCGGCGGGCCGCGTTCTCCGGGGTGTAGCCGGCCGCCGCGAACTGGGCCGCCACCTGCAGGTCGGCGTAGACGATGTCGACGGAGCCGAACAACTCGCAGCTCCAGAGGACGAGTTCGGCGATGCGCTGATGACTGAAGTAGCTGTTGCCCGGGCTGACGCCGATCAGCAGGTGGTCACCGCGCTGCCAGATCCCTTGGCAGCGGCCGGAGTACGGCAGCGCCTCGAACCGGGGGCGGTGGGCGAGGGGCGGGAGGAGCAGGTCTGTCATGGGTGCGGGCCTTCCACAGGGCAGGGCTGGCACAGGACGAAGGCGTGCCACGGCGAGGGCGCGGGGCACGGGAGTACGGGGGTGCGGGTGAGCGCGGCGGCAGCAGCCGCGAACGGCGCGGTGGCGCCGGGGAGTTACCGAGGTCGGCGGAGGGTGCTCCGCGAGGCCGCACAGGGCGGACAGGATGAGACGCGAGGTGGGACGCGAGATACCGCAGGCGCCGCGAGACCGCGGTCGCGCATGGGCGAAGTCCTCCGTGCGCCGCTAGTCCCGAGGGGCCGTGTGCTCCTGGTGTGGCGGCGGCTACCCGAAGTTACCGCCGACGTTCACCCCATCCGCAAGCCTGATCTTCCGCTTGACCGAAAACCACCGGAACGACGGCCGAAAGTGACTGGACAGATCTCCGACGGTATGTCCACATACTTCGGCCCGGCCGGGCTGACCTGCAACGATCCGCCCGCCGGGCCACTGTGCCTTCCTCCAAACCTGACACGGGATCAGGCCACCGTGTTTGGCCGGACCTCAGGCCTTCTCGACCGTCCGGCCGGCCGTCACCACCTTGGCCAGCAGCGCGGCCACCTCCGCCGGGGCGGTGTGCGGGTTGAGGAGCGTGAGCTTGAGACGGACCCGGCCGGGGCCCTCGCCGGGGAGCTCGGTGCGGCCGACGACGGCCTGGCCGGTGCGCAGCAGGTGCCGGCGCAGCTCGGCGTTGCAGCGGTCGGTCTCGGCGGGGTCGGCCCCGGCGGGCAGGTAGCGGAAGACGACCGTGGTGAGGACGGGGGTGGTGTGCAGTTCGAGGGCCGGGTCGGCCTCGACGGCCGCGGCGGCGGTCCGGGCCAGGTCGTGGCAGGCCTCGACCAGGGCGCCGAGGGCCTCGCGGCCGAGGGTGCGCAGGGTCACGGCCAGCTTGAAGACGTCGGCCCGCCGGGTGGTGCGCAGCGAGTGGCCGAGCAGGCTGGGGTAGCCCGCGCGTTCGTCGTCGGCCGGATTGAGGTAGACGGCGCGGCGGGCCAGCGAGGCGTAGGTGGCGGCGCGGCGGACCAGGAAGACCCCGGCGGCGGTCGGCTGCCAGCCGAGCTTGTGGAAGTCGAGCGAGACGGAGTCGGCCCGGGCGATGCCGTCGAGCAGTGGCGCCAGACGGTCGGAGAGCAGCGCGCCGCCGCCGTACGCCGCATCCACGTGCAGCCAACTGCCGTACTCCGCCGCCAGGTCGGCCGCGCGGTGCAGGGGGTCGATCGCCCCGGTGTCGGTGGTCCCGGCGGTGGCGACCACCGCCACCGGGGTGCCGCCCTCGCTGACGGTCTCGGCCAGCACCCGGGCCAGCGCGTCCGGGTCCATCCGCTGGTCGCGGTCGACCGGGACGGTCCTCACCGCCCGCTCGCCGAGCCCGAGCACGGCGGCGGCGCGCTGGACGGAGAAGTGCGCGGCCGCCGAGGCGACGATCTGCGGGCTCAGCCCGGCGGGCAGGCCGTCGAGTTCGGGGTCGCCGGGCAGGATCTGGTCGCGGGCGAGCAGCAGGCCCATCAGGTTCGACTCGGTGCCGCCCGAGGTGAACACCCCGGCCGCCCGGTCGGCCGGGAAGCCCACCAGTGCGGCGAGTTCGCCGAGCAGTTCGGTCTCCAGGGTGGTGGCGACCGGCGCTTGGTCCCAGGAGTCGAGCGAGGGGTTGAGCGCACTCACCGCGAGGTCGGCCGCGACGGCGAGGGCCAGCGGCGGGCAGTGCAGGTGGGCGGCGCAGTGCGGGTCGGCCGGGTCGGCGCTGCCGTAGGCGAGGAACTCGGTCAGCCGCAGCAGCGCGTCCGGGTCCTGCCCCGCCGCGAGCGCCCCCGCGGTCTGCTCGGCGAGCAGCCCGGGCGGGCCGGGCGGGAGCGGTCCGCCCCGGCGTTCGGCCCCCGCCGCGAGGGCGGCGAGCACCTGCTCGACCAGCGGTCGCAGCGCCGCCGGGCCTCCCGCGCCGCCCGCGAGCGGCGCGCTCACCGGCCACCTGCCGCGGCGGCGCTCTCGACGGCGGCGCTCTCGACCGCGTCGAGCAGGCGGTCGAGCACCGCCTCGGTCTGCTCGTCGGTGATGGTCAGCGGGGGCAGCAGGCGCAGTACGGCGTCGTGCCGCCCGCCCAGCTCCACGATCAGGCCCCGCTGCAGGCAGGCCTCCCGGACTCGGACGGCCAGGCGCGGGTCGGCCGGGTGGGCGCCGCAGGAGTCGGGCTCGGCCGACGGGTCGACCAGTTCGACGCCGAGCATCAGGCCGCGCCCCCGGACGTCCCCGATCACCGGCAGCCGCCGCTGGGCCTCCCGCAGCCGGGCGGTGATCCGCTCGCCGAGCCGGGCGGCGCGGGCGGCCAGGCCGTTGGCGGCCACGTACCGCAGGGTGGCGGCGCCGGCGGCCATCGCCAGGGTGTTGCCCCGGAAGGTGCCGGTGTGCGCGCCGGGCAGCCAGCCGTCGTAGTCCTCGCGGTAGACCACCACGGCCAGCGGCAGGCTGCCGCCGATCGCCTTGGAGAGCACCATCGCGTCCGGCCGGATGCCGCTGTGCTCGACCGCCCACATCGCGCCGGTGCGGCCGACCCCGGTCTGCACCTCGTCCACGATCAACGGAATGCCACGCTCTGCTGTGATCCGCCGCATCTCGCGCAGCCAGCCGTCCGGCGCGGGCACCACCCCGCCCTCGCCCTGCACCGCCTCCAGGATCATCGCGGCGGGCGGCAGCACCCCGCCGGACGGGTCGTCGAGCAGCCGCTCCACGTAGGTGGCGGACAGCTCGGTGCCGCGCTCGCCGCCGACCCCGAACGGGCAGCGGTAGCCGTACGGGTAGGGCAGCCGGGTGGTCTCCCCGCCGCCGGGCAGCGGGGCCTTGACCGCGACGTTGCCGGTCACGGCGAGCGCCCCGGCCGTCATGCCGTGGTACGCCCCGGTGAAGGCGAGCGCGCCCCGGCGGCCGGTGGCGGTCTGCATCAGCTTGAGCGCCGCCTCGACGGCGTCGGTGCCGGCCGGCCCGCAGAAGTGCACCTTGGCGCCCTGGGCGAACTCCGGTGGCAGCGAGGCGAACAGCGCGCTGGTGAAGTCGTCCTTCTCGGCGGTGGCGAGGTCGAGCAGGTGCAGCGGCGCTCCGCTGTCGAGCGTGCGGCGGATCGCCTCCAGGACCACGGGGTGGTTGTGCCCGAGCGCCAGCGTGCCCGCACCGGAGAGGCAGTCGAGGTAGCGGCGGCCGTCGGCGCCCTCGACCGTCATGCCGTTGGCCCGCACCGGCACGATCGGGAACGACCGGGCGTACGTCCGGGCGGCGGACTCACGGACGCGCTGGCGGCGCAGGATCGCCCCGCCCGGAGCCGCTGCTGCGGCCCCCTCGGCTGACGCGGCTGGCTCGGCGGTGACGGTCAAGGCAGGCTCCCCAGTGGAAGTTAGGTAACCCTAACCTTACTGGCTGACCTGCTCCGATCCGGTCACCGGGCCGAAGTCCACTCTCCCGGGTGACACCCCCTCAACGACCGACCCGGCCGGAGGTCACGTAGCCTCGGTCGGATGGAGTACAGGAGCGACTTGGCCGGCATCCGGGAGTTCTTCGCCGCCCGCGCGGCCGGCTGGGAGAGCCGGTTCCCCGACGACGGGCCGCTGTTCGCCGCCGCGATCAGCGAACTGGGCTTGCAGGCCGGGCAGTTCGTGCTCGACGCCGGGTGCGGGACGGGGCGCGCGCTGCCGCTGCTACGGGCGGCCGTCGGGCCCTCGGGGCGAGTCCTCGGGGTCGATCTGACCCCCGAGATGATCGCCGTGGCCACCGCGCATTCGGCTCTGGCCGAGCTGGCCGTGGCCGACGTCGGACACCTGCCGCTGCCCGACCGGGCCGTGGACGCGGTCTTCGGCTCCGGCCTGGTCTCCCACCTCACCGACCCGGTGGCCGGCTTCACCGAACTCGCCCGCGTCACCCGCCCGGGCGGCCTGCTCGCCCTCTTCTACCCCATCGGCCGCGCCGCCCTCGCGGCCAAGCACGGCCGCACCCTCTCCCCCGACGACATCCGCACCGAACCCAGGCTCCGCCGAGCCCTGGCCACCGCCGGCTGGCGCCTCACCTCCTACCACGACCCGGCCGACCGCTTCCTGGCCGTCGCCGTCCGCGCGGACTGAGGCCTGGCCGGTCAGGTGCACCAGAAGAGGAACGGGGTGCCCCATGTGGTCAGCCGACCCCATCAGCGCAAGCAGCGGAGGAGACTTGGCCGGATGCCAGGCCAGGCCCGATGTACTGATCCGGATCGACACCCTGGGACTCGGCCGCTCCGTCCACGTGATCGACGCCCGACTGCCCGACGTCTCCTCCGACTGGCGGACGTACTTCCGCGCCACATCACGGGCCTCCTCGTAGCTCACTCGGCACCGACCTCCTGAGCGCGCGGAAGGGGAGCAGTGGCGACCGGGGGAGCTGACCCACGGATACGCGGGTGGACGAACACCTGCCCGATACCGATCCCGCTCCTTGATCACTCGCTGGGGCGGGCAGATCGCATCTGGCAGCACCGGTAGGGCCCGTCGACTCCGAAACCCTGTTCTGCCAGGTGCCAGCCCGCCGCCTCGATCCGGCGGACGTGAACGGCAAGGTTCTGGTCAGGATGCACGGGTGGAGTCGGATTCCCCGAAGGTGCTCGCCGTCTCCCCGCTGGAAGCAACGCAGGGCGTGGCTGTCCACGGGGCTGAGTCCAGAGGGAACACGTCGATCCACCCGGCAGATCGCAGGCAGCGCCGGCAGACCGCGCACCTGCCTTTGCGTCAGCTCCTCTTGGAGCTCGGCGGCGGGCTCCACACTCACTCCCTCAGCGGGCGTAGGCCTTGAGGATCTCCGTGTCGAGCGTGATGCCGAGGCCGGGGAGCTCGATCGACTCGCCGTAGTCCGCGGTGTGGGTGTCTCGGTACCGGCCCCGCTCGGGGTTGGAGTGGACGACCACGGTGCCGTTCGAGCGGTCCACGAGCAGCATCACCGGGATGGCGCTCTCCGCGTACGCCCGAGGCTTGTCCTCACGGTCACGCCGGTCGGTGTCCCGGTCGTACGAGGTGACCTCCACCACCATCAGGACACCGGACGGGTCGGCCCACTCGCCCTTGCCCGCAAAGTACTCCGCGGGGGCCAGGGCGCCGTCCGGGCGAGCGTTTCCCGTTCGGTACGCCTCGACGCGCAAGCCCTGCTCGGGGAAGAGGCTGAGGTCCGGGCGCTGCAGGATGCACTGGCGGATCAGCCACATGACGATCTGGCCGTGGTCGCCGTCGGGCACCGGCTTGACTCCGATCTTTCCGGCGAGGAACTCAAGGGTGACGTCCTGCTGGGCAGCGGCTTCGGCGATCGCCTCGAAGGCGGCCGAGCTCATCTGCGGCCGGTCCTGGATGATCACTGCGTCCCCTTCGCCACGACGATGTTCCTGGATGCGCCCCAGCCCAGCGTAGGCCAGACAGAACCCGACCGGGCTCAGGTGCACCAGAAGAGGAAGCGGTTGCAGGTGGCCGTCGGCGACGGTGTCGGCTTCACGGTGGGCGAAGGCGAGGTGGTGGCCGGGTGGCTGCTGCTGGTGGCCGGCGTGGGCACGGTCGGCGAGGGTTGGGCGGCGGGGCGGGAGGCCGAAGCGCTGGTGGATGAGCTGGCGGAGGCGGAAGGGCTCGGACGAGCGGTGGCGGACCGGAACGCTCCGGCCGTCGGCTGACCGACCCGCTGGGCCGGGGAGGCGGTCGGGCTCGCCCAGGCCGAGCCGGTCTCGGGGGCGGAGAGCGGGACCGTGCCACCACCGGACGAGGAGCCCGAGGAGATCGCTGCTGCCGCCAGGCCGCCCCCGGCCATCAGGCCGGCCACCGACAGCACCAGCAGGCCGCGCCGTCGCCCCGACCTGCGTCGTCGGTCGACCGCCTGGCCTCGCGGCGCGGCAGGCGGCACGGGCAGGGGCTGGAGCGGCGACTGGACCGGCGGCTGGACCGGCGGCTCGGCAAGGTGCCGCGTCGGTCGCACGGCTGCCGTGGGCGAACCGCTGGCGCCGCATCCAGGGCAGGACAGCGCACCGTTGAGGTGACGTCGGCAGAACTCGCAGTAGTCCATGCGTCTTTCCGTAGGTACCCCGGCGGGAGGTACCGCCGTGACCAGGAGCGTAAGCAGCTCCTTCGCCCGGACGACAGGCATGCCTTGTGACACTTTTGGAAGGATCGCGTGTCAGGGCTGTCGGAGCCGTCGGAGCTGTCAGGGCTGTCAGAGCCGCCGGCGCCGTCAGAGCCAGTGGTAGCAGAGCTCGGGGCGCCCGACCTGGCCGTACTGCGGGGCGCGGCGGGCCAGGCCGGTGGTGACCAGGTGCTCGAGGTAGCGGCGGGCGGTGATCCGGGAGACGCCGGCGGCGGTGGCCGCCGTCGCGGCGGAGAGGCCGTCGGGGGCGGCGCGCAGCACGGCGGCGACGGTGTCGAGGGTGGCCTGGGTGAGGCCCTTGGGGAGGGTGGTCCGGTCGGGCGCGCGGAGGGTGGCGAAGGCCTGGTCGACCTCGTGCTGACCGGTCGCCTCCCCGGCCCCGGCCAGGCTCTCCCGGTACCGGGCGTAGGTGGCGAGCCGCTCCCGCAGGGCCGCGCCGCTGAACGGCTTGAGCAGGTACTGCACCACCCCGACCGACACGGCCTGCCGCACGGTGGCCAGTTCGCGGGCGGAGGTCACCGCGATCACCTCGGTGGCGTGCCCGGCCGCCCGCAGCTTGCGGCACAGCTGCAGGCCGTGGCCGTCGGGCAGGTTCAGGTCGAGCAGCAGCAGCTCGACCGGCTCCCCGGCCAGCCGGGCCCGGTCGAGCACCCGCAGCGCCTCGGCGCAGCTGTGCGCCACCCCGGCCACCACGAAGCCCGGCGTGCGCTCGACGTACAGCGCGTGGGCGTCGGCCGCCACCGGATCGTCCTCGACCACCAGCACCCGGATGCTCATGCCCCTGCCTCCCGCAGCGGCAGCCGCACCGTGAGCACGGCCCCGCTCGCCCGCCCGACCTCCACCCGGCCGCCGTTGCGCCGGGCGGTCTGCGCCACCAGGGCCAGGCCGAGGCCGCGCCCGCCGCTCTTGGTGCTCCAGCCGCGCTCGAACACCTCGGTGACGGCCTGCGGGGCGATGCCGGGGCCCGAGTCGGCCACGCCGAGCAGGAGTTCGGTGCCGTCGACCCGGGCGGTGACGGCCACCTCCGGGGCGCGGACGGCGGCGTGGCCGAGCGCCGCGTCCACTGCGTTGTCGATCAGGTTGCCGAGCAGGGTGACCAGGTCACGCGGGGTGAGGCCGGACGGCAGCACCCCGTCGTCGATCCGGCTGTCCGGGGTGAGGGTCAACTCGACGCCGCGCTCGGCCGCTTGGGCGGCCTTGCCGAGCAGCAGCGCCGCCAGCACCGGCTCACTGACGGCGGCCACCACCCGGTCGGTGAGCTGCTGGGCCAGCTCCAGTTCGGCGGTGGCGAATTCCACCGCCTCGGCCGTGCGGCCGAGTTCGATCAGCGAGACCACGGCGTGCAGCCGGTTCGCGGCCTCGTGCGCCTGGGCGGCGAGCGCGTCGGCGAAGCCGCGTACGGAGTCCAACTCGCCGGAGACTGCCTGCAGTTCGGTGTGGTCCCGGAGGGTGACCACCGAGCCGAGCCCGGCGCCGACCGGGGAGGTGTTGACCACCACGACCCGCTCGCTGGCCAGGTGCAGCTCGTCCCGCACCGGGCGGGCGAGCGCGGCTGCCAGCGGGCCCGGCAGGCCGAGCTCCGAGACCTCCGATCCGGCCAACTCGCCGGTCAGGCCGAGCAGTTCGCGCGCCGCGTCGTTGCAGAGCACCACCCGCCGGCCGGCGTCGAGCAGCACCAGGCCTTCGTGCACCGAGTGCAGCGTCGCCTGGTGGTAGTCGTACAGCGCGCTCAGCTCGGCCGCGCCCATCCCGTGGGTGTGCCGCCGCAGCCGGACGGTGACCAGGTAGCTCGCCGCGCCGCCCAGGGCGAGTGCGCCGAGCGCGACCCCGGTGAGCGCGAGCAGCGGCATCCGCAGGCCCGCGCTGATCGACTGCACGGTGATGCCGACGCTGACCAGCGCCACCACGTGCCGCTGCCCGTCGAACACCGGGGTGACCACCCGGACGGAGGGGCCGAGCGTGCCGGTGTAGGTCTCCTCGACGTCCTGGCCGGTGAGGGCGCGGTCGAAGTGGCCGAGGAAGGGGTGGCCGATCTGCGCCGGGTCCGGGTGGGCCCAGCGCACGCCGTGGGTGTCCATGATGGTCACGAAGGCCACCCGGCTGTCCTGGCGGACGCGGGCGGCGTACGGCTGGAGCACGGCCGAGGGGTCGGGCGTGAGCACCGCGTCCCGGACGGTGGGGGCGTCGGCCACGGCGTGGGCGGTCGCGGTGACCTCGCGGCGGGCTGTCTCCTCGGCCTGGACGGAGGCGAACAGGTAGGCGAGCACCGCACCGCCCGCCACCACCACGGCGACGATCACGATCTGCACCACGAACAGCTGGCTCGCCAGGCTGCGGCGGCGGCGCGGTCGGCCGGCGGCGGCACGGCGGAGGGTCGGGGGCATGCCAGACAGTGTGCCCTGCCGCCCGGGCCGCCCGCCCCCGCATGAACTCTATGAACGCAAGCGTGACCTGGCTCACCTCGCTGGCCATAGTCGGACGACCCACCACCCCCAGGCCGCCAGGAGCCCCCGTGACCTTCCCCCTGACCTCCGAAGAGACCCGCCAGGTGAGACCCGGCCGCCGGGACCGCACCCACCGGCTCTACCTCGCCGTGCTGCTGGCCGTGGTCGCGGGCGTCGTGGTCGGGCTGGCCGCGCCGGGTTTCGCGGTGGAGCTCAAGCCGGTCGGCACCGGCTTCGTGAACCTGATCAAGATGATGATCAGCCCGGTGATCTTCTGCACCATCGTGCTGGGCGTCGGCTCGGTCTCCAAGGCCGCCAAGGTCGGCCGGGTCGGCGGGCTGGCGCTCGGGTACTTCCTGCTGATGTCCACCGTGGCGCTCGCCCTCGGGCTGCTGGTGGGCAACCTGATCGAGCCCGGCTCGGGCCTGCACCTCACCCAGGCGCTCGCCAAGTCCGGCCACGCCCAGGCGGCGGGCGGCTCGCAGGGCACCGCCGACTTCCTGCTCGGGATGATCCCGACCAGCTTCTTCTCCGCCCTCACCGAGGGCAAGGTGCTGCAGACCCTGCTGGTCGCCCTGCTCGCCGGCTTCGCCCTGCAGGCGCTCGGCCCGGCGGGCGCGCCGGTGCTGCGCGGCATCGAGCACCTGCAGAAGCTGGTGTTCAAGGTGATGTCGATGATCATGTGGGTGGCCCCGGTCGGCGCCTTCGGGGCGATGGCCGCGCTGGTCGGCGCCACCGGCACGGCCGCGCTGAAGAGCCTGGCGGTGGTGATGCTCGGCTTCTACCTGGCCTGCGCGCTGTTCGTGGTCGTGGTGCTCGGGCTGCTGCTGCGGCTGGTGGCCGGGGTGAACGTGTTCGCCCTGCTGCAGTACCTCGGGCGGGAGTTCCTGCTGATCCTGTCCACCTCCTCCTCCGAGAGCGCGCTGCCGCGGCTGATCGCCAAGATGGAGCACCTGGGCGTCAGCCGCCCGGTGGTGGGCATCACGGTACCGACGGGGTACAGCTTCAACCTCGACGGCACCGCGATCTACCTGACCATGGCCTCGATCTTCGTCTCGCAGGCGATGGACAGGCCGATGGACTTCGGCCAGCAGCTCTCGCTGCTGCTCTTCATGATCATCGCCAGCAAGGGCGCCGCCGGGGTCACCGGCGCGGGCCTGGCCACCCTGGCCGGCGGCCTGCAGTCGCACCGGCCCGAACTGGTCGACGGCGTCGGCCTGATCGTCGGCATCGACCGCTTCATGTCCGAGGCCCGCGCCCTCACCAACTTCGCGGGCAACGCGGTGGCCACCGTCCTGATCGGCCACTGGACCAAGGAGCTCGACCACGACCGCCTGCGCCTGGTCCTGTCCGGCGACGCACCGTTCGAGGAGAACCCCGCCCCGGGGGTCGTTCCGGCGCAGCAGCGGGCTGCCTAGATCCAGCCCGGTTCGGGGGTGTTGCCGCTGAGGGCCCAGGCGAGACCGGTCGCCGGGTCCTCCACGGCCACGTGGAGGTAGTGCAGTTCGTCGCCCGGCTCGGACCAGGTGAAGCAGCGCAGGCGGGCGACCAGGGCGCGGACCTCGGGGAGCAGCACCACCCGTTCGCCGGTCATCGCGGCCAGCACCCGCCAGACGGCGAGCCGGCCCTGGGCGCTGCCGGCGTCGGGGGTGTCGGAGGCGGCCTGGACCAGGCCGGGGTAGGCCTGGCCGAAGGGCAGGTAGCCGCCGGTGATGCGGCGGGCGGGGGTCAGGTGGGCCACCGCGTCGGGCGCGGTGCCCCGGACGCAGACGGCCCGGGCCCAGGGGGCGTACCCGTCGAGCAGCCTGGTCGCGGCCAGGCCCGGTACGGTCGCCCCGCGGTCGGGCAGGTCGAGCGGGCCGAGGCCCTCCCGCCCGGCGGGCAGGGAGTGCAGGGCGCGGCGGGCGCCGCCGGTGCGCAGGTACTCGCGGACCCGGCCGCGCTCGTCCCAGCCCGCCGCCTCCCAGGGCTCCAGGGCGAGCGGCACACCCTCCTCGTCCGGCTCGGCGCCGTGCCGCAGGTCCTCCCCGAGCAGCGCCCGGGTGTGCAGCACCAGCCGCCGCACCGGTGCCGGGCCGAGCTGCAGGGCCAGCCGCCGCCAGGAGTGCCGGGTGGCCAGCACCTCCCAGAGCGGCCCGGCGTCGTGGTCGTCCACGTCCGCCGTGCCGCCGGGCGCGCCCTCCCGGTCGAACAGCCGGGCGGCCAGCTCGGGTGGCGCACCGTACGCCAGCAGGTGGCCGAACTGCCCGGCCTCCCGCACCCGCCCGGCCGCCCTGGCCCGCCGGAACCGGCCCAGCACCTCGGCCCAACGACCCTGGTCAGCCAGCGTCCGCAGCCTGCGGTCCTCATAGGTGATCACATTTTCAGCGTACGGTGCCTGACCCCGCATCAGCCTCTGCGGCACACCCGGGCGCGTGGGCGTGGCAGCTTACGAGGGCTTGCCGCCGGTGAGGGCCCAGCGGACGTCGACGAAGCCGTTCTGCTGCTGGGTCAGGCGGCCGTCCTTGACCTGCTGGAAGGTGACCCAGGTGTCGGTCAGACGGGGGGTCTCGGCGCTGGGGAGCATGTCGGTCAGGCTCCAGGTGAGCGGTGGGGTGACGCCGCCGGTCTCGAGGGAGTCGCCGCTGTCGAGCTCGTTGCGCAGGGTGCGGGCGGTGAACGGGGTGCCGGCGGAGCTGAGCCGGTCGGCGGCCTGCAGGAGCACCTGGTAGGCCACCCAGGTGGTCTGCACGGCCAGGTCGGAGGTGGCGATCTGCTTGTCACCCGCGGCGGTGGAACGCAGACCGTCCCAGAGCGGCGAGGTCTCCGGCGGATACCAGCCGGTGGCGAAGGCGCCGGCCAGCGGGCCGTCCGCGCCGCCGGTGGCGTCGACCACGGACTGCTGGATACTGCCGATCACCGAGGCCAGCTGGGTCCGCCGGGGCCCGGCCTTCTTCCAGGCGTCGAGCACCTTGAGGGTCTGCTCGGGGCTCAGCGCGTCGGTGACGCAGTTGCCGCTGTGGTCGCCGTCCAGCGCCTGCCGCACGGCGGCCGCGTAGTCGGCGCCCCCGTCGGGCACCTTGACGTCGGTCAGCGAGACACCGTCGGGCTTGAGCGCGGCGGCCAGGTAGCGGGTGAGCGCGTCACCACTGCGGTTGTCGGGCCGCAGCACCGCGACCGACTTGCACCCGGCCGCGACCAACTGCCGCCCGCTGCCCGCGATCAGGCTCGGGGTGCCGCCGCCGACGGGGTAGGAGAACGGGCTGCTGAACTCGGAGACCGACAGGCCGTACCCGCCGAGGTAGGGGATGCCCGCAGCCTCGAGCACCGGCAGGTAGCTGTCCGCGTGCTGGCTGTAGGCGCCGACCACGGCGACCACGTGCGCGTCCACCGCCTGCCGGGCGCAGGCCGCCGCGCCGTCCGCGCTGCCCCGCTCGTTGCAGGCCAGCACCTTCAGCTGCCGCCCGTGCAGCCCGCCCTTGCTGTCGACGTCCCGGCCGATCGCCTGGGCCAGCTCGGTGACCCCCTGGCGGTCGTCGGTGCCGGTGCCGGCCGGGGCCCAGGTCATCACCACCACGTCGCCGCCCTTGGCCCCCGAACCACCCCCGGCGGAGCCGGCCGAGGAGCTGCCGCAAGCGGTGAGCGCCAGTGCGGCGGGCAGCAGCGCGATCGCCGCCGCCACCGCGAGCGGTCTCGCCCGGTACCTCGATCTGCTGCTCCTGCTCATCCTGTCGTGCCCTCCCGTGCCAAGTGGACCCGCGATGACCACCCCTGACGTGATCACGCGGCGGACAGCAAATCCGGCTCAGCACAAGCCCAGAGGGACGGTGGGCGAACGGGAGGAGGACGGCGAGGTAACAGCGGGGAATCCGGCCGGTGGAGCGCAGGCGTCGCCGAGTCGTACGTGGACAGAACTCTGATGTGCACTCAGATGACGGACCGTCAGATTTCAGGAGACATCGGCCAGCAGACGGGCCGCGTGCACCCGGCCAGCGTGCTCGACCAGCGCGATCAGCACCTCCTTGCCGGAGGCGCGGCTGCGGGCGTCGCAGATCAGCACCGGGGTCCCCTCGGCCAGGTCGAGTGCCCGGCAGACCTCCTCGGGCCGGTACTCGCGGGCATCGGGGAAGTGGTTGACCGCCACCACGAACGGGATGCCCCGGTGCTCGAAGAAGTCCACGGCGGGGAAGCAGTCGGTCAGCCGCCGGGTGTCGGCCAGCACCACCGCCCCCAGCGCCCCCTGGGCCAGTTCGTCCCAGAGGAACCAGAACCTGTCCTGGCCCGGGGTGCCGAACAGGTACACCGACAGCCCGTCCCGGATGGTGATCCGGCCGAAGTCCATCGCGACCGTGGTGGTGGTCTTCTGCTCGACCCCGCCGAGGTCGTCCACGCCCTGCCCGACGGCGGAGAGCTGCTCCTCGGTGCGCAGCGGCCGGATCTCGCTGACGGCGCCGACCAGGGTGGTCTTGCCGACGCCGAAGCCGCCGGCCACCAGGATCTTCAGGGCGAGCCCGGGGGTGTCGGCGAAGGCGTCAGAGCGCGCGGAGTCCATTGATCACCTCACGGAGAATGTGTTCGTCGGGCAGTTGGGCGGGCGGCACCGGGCGGCTGACCCGGATGTGCTCGGCGGCCAGCAGGTCACCGAGCAGCACCCGCACCACGCCCAGCGGCAGGTCGGTCTCGGCGGCGATCTCGGCGACCGAGAGCGCGTTGCCCCGGCACAGGTCCAGGATCGCGCCCTGCTCGGGGCCCACCCCCGGCTCGCCGCTGTCCGCGAGGTCGCTGACCACCAGCGCGATCAGGTCGAACTCCTCGGCCGGCCGGGTGCGGCCCTTGGTCACCGCGTACGGGCGCACCAGCGGGCCGGCGTCGTCGTCGAACCAGCGGGCCGGCTCGGCCGGGGGCGGCGGGTAGCCGAAGCTGGAGTCCGGCAGGTAGTGGCGCGGCGGGTAGGGCACCTCGGCTCACCCCCCGACCGAGCTGCGCGGCGCGGTGTGCAGGTGTTCGCCGACCCGGCGCACCAGCCGGGCCATCTCGTACGCGATCAGGCCGAGGTCGGCGTCCGCCCCGGCGAACACGGCCAGGCAGGTGCCCTCCCCCGCCGCCGCGACGAACAGGAAGCCGTGCTCCAACTCGACCATCGTCTGGCGTACTTCACCCGCGTCGAAGTGCCGCCCGGCGCCCTTGGCCAGGCTGTGGAAGCCGGAGGCGACGGCGGCCAGGTGCTCCCCGTCCTCCCGGCCGATGCCCGCCGAGGTGCCCATCGCCAGGCCGTCGGCGG
Organism: Kitasatospora sp. NPDC002227; assembly: GCF_040296285.1. Classification (NCBI taxonomy): domain Bacteria; kingdom Bacillati; phylum Actinomycetota; class Actinomycetes; order Kitasatosporales; family Streptomycetaceae; genus Kitasatospora; species Kitasatospora sp. NPDC002227. Next base: position 138,307 of record NZ_JBEOWY010000006.1, on the reverse strand, counting down.
AGAGCATCACGGCGAACCGGATCTGCCCGACCCGGGAGACGAGTTCGTCGAGCAGCCAGTTGAGCTCGCCTGCGTGGTGTGTCGTACCGATCATCGGCTCGTGCCTTCCTGGGAGTCGGTGGTGGTCCGGCCGCGGTCCTTGCCGCGGGCCCAGCCCTGCTGGTAGGCGGACATCGCGGCCCGGGCCTGTTCGGGGTTGCGCCGCGCCGGGGCCTCCGGCCGGGCGGCGGGCTGCGCCGGGGCCTCGCGAAGCTGGGGGGCGAGGCTCGCCTGCCGGACCCGGCGCGGGAGTTCGCCCTCCAGCAGCGGCCCGGGGACGGACGGGGGCGGTACCGGTGCCGGTGCGCTGACCGGCTCGGGCTCGGGTGCCGGGCGCGGCACCAGCGAGGGCTCGGGCCGCAGCGGCCCGGCCTCCCGCACGCCGAACGGGTGGGCCAGGCCGGCCGGGGCGGCGGCGAGCGCGGCCGGCGCCGCGACGGCGGCAACCACCGGGGCCTCGCTCTCCGCCGGCAGCTCGAGCAGCGCGGTGGGCAGCAGTACGACGGCGGTGGTGCCGCCGTACGCGGAGGGCCGCAAGGCGACCTTGACCTCGTGCCGACGGGCCAGCCGGCTGACCACGAAGAGCCCGAGCCGGTCACTGTCGAAGAGGTCGACCTGCTCGGTGGCGCCGATCCGCCGGTTGGCGTCGGCCAGCGCCTCGGCGCCCATGCCGAGCCCCCGGTCCTCGATCTCCAGCGCGTAGCCGTTGCCGACCTGCTCGCCGCGGATGTGCACCTTGGTGTGCGGCGGCGAGAACCCGGTGGCGTTCTCCACCAGTTCGGCCACCAGGTGGGTCAGGTCCGCCACCGCCGGGCCGGCCACCGCCGCGAACGGCAGCCGGTGCACCTCGACCCGGGCGTACTCCTCGACCTCCGCGACCGCCGCCCGCACCACGTCCATCAGCGGCACCGGTCGGCGCCAGGCCCGGCCGGGCACCGCGCCGGAGAGGATGATCAGGCCCTCGGCGTGCCGCCGCATCCGGGTGGTCAGGTGGTCCAGGCGGAACAGGTCCTCCAGCTCCGACGGATCCTCGGTGCGGCGCTCCATCGCGTCCAGCAGGGTGAGCTGGCGGTGTACGAGCACCTGGCTGCGCCGGGCCAGGTTGACGAAGACGCCCGAGACGCCGGAGAGCACCTCGGCCCGCTCCACGGCGGCGGTCACGGCGGCCCGCTGCACGGCGGCGAGCGCGCCGTGGACCTGCCCGATCTCGTCCTGGCCGTACCCGCGCAGCGGCGCCTCCGCGGCCACGTCGATCTCCTCGCCCGCCCGCAACCGCCGGATGGTGGCGGGGAGTTTGCGCAGCGCCAGCTCGAGTGCGCTGTTGCGCAGGGCGATCAGCTCGGTGACCAGGCCGCGCCCGATCTGCACCGAGATCAGCAGCGAGCCGAGCACCGCCGCCAGCCCGAGCAGCACGGCCGCTCCGGCGGGGGTGAACAGCCCCAGCGCGTACGGGCTGATCCGTTGCACGGCGGCCGAGCCGGCCGCCGTCTCCACCCCGGTCAGGCCCTGGGTCACGCGGTCGGCGGCGGTCTGCCACTGGTCGGGGCTGACCGCGCCGACCGCCTGGGTGCCGTCGGCCGCGCCCGTCACGGCGTCCTCCGCGCGGACCAGGTCGCGGTGGTCGGCGCCGGTGGTCACCACGGCCAGCGCGGTGCGGTCGGCCGGGCGCAGGTCGGGCGCGGCGGTCTGCTCGAACAGCCGCCGGGCGGCCACCGCGTCGGTGAAGCCGCGCAGGCCCGTGGCGCTGAGCGAACCGCTCGCCTGCGCGGCCCGGATCAGCGCGTCCTCGCGAGTCAACTGCTCGTGCGAGCGGGAGAGTTCGAGCAGTACCCGGGCGTCGGAGGCGGCCCGGTGGTCCTGCAGCTGGGTGGTGGCGCCGATCACCTCGAAGGCCCGGTCCACGGCGGCGCCGTAGGCGGCGTACGCCTCCTCCCAGCTCACCGTCCGGGCCGCCAGCCTGGTGCGCAGCGCGGGCAGCGCGGCCACGGCGGTGCCGAGCGCGTCCACCCGGGCGGCGGTCTCGGGGCCGAGCCCCTCGGCGTCGGCCCGGTTGTACCGGTCACCGAGGGCGAGCGGCGCCCAGGCCCGGTCGGTGGCGCCGGCCGCGTCGCGCAGCGCGCTCTCCCGGCCCGCGCCGGAGCCCGCCAACAGCTGGCCGGCGGCGGTGCGTTCGGCCTGCAGCCCGGCCAGCGTGGCACGCACCGGGGCGAGCACGCTGCGGTCGGTCTGCTGCAGGTGGATCAGGCTCCAGACGTCCTGCGCGGTGGTGACGGTGGCGAAGGCCCACAGGGCGAGGACCGAGACCACCGGCACCATCAGCAGTGCCACGATCCTGGCCCGCACGGTGCGCGGTCGCAGCCGGTGCAGGCCCACCGCCTGGTCAAGGGGGCCGGCGGCCACGGCCCCGGCCTCCTGCGCCGGAGGCCCGGCGTGGGCACCCCGGCGCTGCCCGGTACCACCGGGGCGGACGGGGCCGCGGGCGGCACTCGGAGCCGCCGGCGGCGCGCTGCGGGTGGAGCCGCGGCGTACTCGCATGGGTGGAGCCCTTTCGCTGTACGGGAGTTTGAGGTGGCAGCGTGCCTTAAGCCGCGCGGTCGAATTCCTCGACGGCGAGCTCGCCGGCCTCGCGGTAGGCGGCGTTCTCCTGTGCGGTCGGCGAGAGCGCGACGAAGGCGGAGGCCAGGAAGAGGAACGAGCCGAGCGCCACCGCCAGCGGGAAGATGAACTGCATCGGAGTGGCGCCGCCCAGCTCGCTCCGGCCGGGGTGCATGTGCACCTGGACGGCGGCCATGCCGGTGTAGTGCATGCTGCTCACCGCGATGCCCATCAACAGGGCCGCGCCGCCCGCCGCGTAGACGTTGCGGATGTTGACGGCGGCCCAGAGCGCGGCGGTGGCCGCACCGACGGCGATCAGCACCGAGAGCGCCACCGCGCCCAGCTGGTAGGCGACTTCGCCGTGCATCCGGACGGCCGCCATGCCGGTGTAGTGCATCGCCGCCACCCCGAACCCGGTGGCCACCCCGCCGAGCAGCAGCGAGCGGCCCCGGTTGCGGCCGTAGCCGACCAGGAACACCCCGACCCCCACCACGGCGACGGCCATCACCAGGCTGAGCAGCGTGAGCGGTACGTCGTACCGCAGTTCGGTGCCGTCCACGCTGAAGCCGAACATCGCGACGAAGTGCATCGTCCAGATGCCGGAGCCGATCGCGGCGGCCGCGGTGAGCAGCCAGTTGCGCCGGGAGGGGCCGGTGGCGGCCAGGCCGCGCAGCGTGCAGCGCAGGCCGAGGGCGGCACCGACGCAGGCCATCACGTACGAGAGGGCGGGCGTGAGCCAGCCGAAGCTGAAGTGGTTCAGGGTTCCCATCTGTGGGGCCTCCGGGTCACCGGTCGGGCCCGGGAGACACCGCCCCGGGCTGTCTTCGACCGTGCGGCCCCGGATTCGGTCATATGCCAACGGCTGCATGCCTACCGGAAGGGCGCATTCGGTCTCGGATGTCCGTGACGCTATCCAGCCCTACGAAGAGGCCGACCGAAGATCTGAAAAGCTGCCCACAGAGGGAAGTTGATCTGCTACAGGCTCCGCGGGGTCAGCCGCACGCGGACCGGGCCTTCCGCTTGGAGGGTGAGACCCTGGCCGATCGGGACTTCCCTGTCGACGGCCTCGAACTCGAAGGCCTGCAGGAGGGCCGCCAGGGCCAGCACGGACTCCAGCATCGAGAAGTACTGGCCGATGCAGGCCCTGGGGCCGCCGCCGAACGGGTACCAGGCGTACCGGTGCCGGGCCGCCTCGCGCTCGGGGGTGAAGCGCTCCGGGTCGAAGCGCTCGGGCTCCGGCCAGTGCCCGGGGTGACGGTGGGTGACCCAGGGCGAGACCATCACGTCGGCCCCGGCCGGGATCTCGTGGCCGCCGATCTCACAGGCCTCGACCGCCCGTCGGCCGAAGATCCCGGCCGCCGGGTAGAGCCGCATCGACTCCTTCAACACCATGGTGAGATAGGAGAGTTGCTCGACATCGGCGACGCCCGGCGCCCGCCCGCCGAGCACCTCGCCCACCTCCGCACGGGCCCGCCGCTGCACCTCGGGATGCCGGCCGAGCAGGTGCAGCGCGAAGGTCAGCGAGGTGGCGGTGGTCTCGTGCCCGGCGAGCAGGAAGATCAGCACCTGGTCCCGCAGTTCGGTGGCGTCCAGCCGCTCACCGTCCTCGGTGCGGGCGTCCGCGAGCAGGCCGAGCAGGTCACCGGCCCCCTCGGCCTTGCCGGGCCCGGCCGCGCGCCGCCGCGCGATGATCCCGTCACACACCCGGTACAGCTCGCGCTGGGCCGCAAGTGCCCTACGGTTGGCCGGAGTCGGCCAGCTGCGCGGCGCGTGCAGCGGCGAGAAGGACCTGGCCAGCAGGTACTCCCCCAGCACCGGGAAGGCGCCCCGCACCACGTCGACGGCGGCCTCCACGTCGGCGCCGAACAGGATTCGCGAGACCGTGCGCAGCGCGAACCGGGACATCTCCGCCACCGCCTCCACCACCCCGCCCGGCACGGCCGACCAGCGCTCGACCAGCGCCGCCGCCTCGACGGCCACCGCCCCGGCGTAGCCGTCCACCCGCCGCCGGGTGAACAGCGGCTGGATCAGGCGGCGTTGGCGCTGGTAGTCGGCGTCCTGCGCGGTGAGCAGCCCGTTGCCGACCGTGCTGCGGACCTCCTCGTAGAGCGTGCTCTCCTTGCGGAAGTTGGCGGCCTGGCCGGCCAGCACCTGGTGGGCGCCCTCCGGGGAGAAGACCGCGTAGATCTCGCCGCGCAGGCCGGGCGGCCCGAAGGCGAACCGCACCACGTCACCGTAGTCACGCTGGGCCGCCAGCATCGCCTGCAGCGGCTGCCGGGCGAGATCGACCATCGAACCGATCAGGGGCAGTCCGGGCGGGCCCGGTATCCGGACAGTCGGCACGCGACACCTCCAGCTCTCCACCCGCGCCCGGCGGCGCCCGGACGCGGGACCGTGCGCATGCGGGCAAGCTAACTGATCGATCGTCAGCTCGTAAGGGGGCACGGAAAGTTGCCCGTGCCGATCACGGGCGCCGCCCGTACGCCGGGGCGAGCGCGGGCAACTGCTGCGATTCGGCCAACCTGACGGACCGAGAACACCCCGGCCGGAACGAGCCCCCACCAGATCGGACGCCCGGCCTCCACCCCGGGGCCGTGGCTCGAATTCGCCACCGCACAGCGGAATATGACGATGACATTTTCATCCCGCAGTGACCGCCAGTAGCCTTCCGTGCCGGAGGGGCCACCCGCCGTAGCGGCCCCCGCCAAGCCCGAAGGAGCCCGTGTGCCCGGAATCGACGACTGCCTGGCCCAGGCGATGGCGATCACCGGTGCGCGTGGGGTCAGCCTCACCGACTGGAGCAGCGGACTGGCGCTCGGCCACCAGGGCGAAAGCCCGAGCGGTGACCACGAGACCACCGCCGCCGAGGCCACCGACCTGGCCCGCGCCGCCGCCGACTGCCCCACCTTCGCCGACCAGGAGGACCCCAGGATGCCACTGCAGGACCTGATCCTCACCACGCGTGGCAGTTACCACCTGATCCGCTTCGTCGGCACCTCCTTCGACAGTAGACTCCTCCTCCACCTCTGGCTGGATCGCGCCCAGGGCAACCTCGCCGTGGCCAGGCTCCGGCTCCAGGCCCTGGCCGAGGAGCTGGTCGTCGGATGACGCTCACCACCGGACTGCCCGCACCACCGGGCGCCCTGGCCAGGGACGGCGAACTCTCCTCCCTGCTCGAGGTGTTGGCAGGATCGGGGGCGACCGGGGCGCTGCGCGGCGAGTACGGCACCGTCCATCTGGCCGACGGCGCCGTCACCCACGCCGAGAGCCACCTGGCCCCCGGGCCCGCCGTCCTGCTCACCGTGAGCGGCCGGCTCTCCCCGCAGCTGTGGCAGCTGCTGCTGCTCGGCCACGGCCCGAGCTGCCGGGTCGGCAGCCGGCTGGTCGCCCAAGGCCACCTCAGCCAGGGCGAGTTGGAGCTCTGCGCACTCAGCACCCTGTACGACGCGGGGTACTTCGCGCTCGCCTCCCCGGCCGCCACCGCGGTCTTCGACCCGGGCGCCCGGCACTGGCTCGGCCCGGTCGTCCGGGTCGGCGCCCGGGCCCTGCTCCGGGAGACGGCGCGGCGGCAGCAGCTGCTCACCCGGATCTGGCCCTGGCCGCAGGTGGACACCGCACCGCTGGTGCCCGCCCGGACCTCGCCGGGCGCGGTCGGCCGCCGCAGCCGGCCCCGGCTCTCGCCGCGCGGACGCGAACTGCTGGCGCTGGCCGACGGCCGAAGAACCCCGGCGGACCTCGCCCTGCTGCTGGGCCGCTCCGCCTTCGCCACCCTCGCCGAAGTGCGCCGCCTGGCCGCCGCCGGATACGCCGAGACACCCTTCACCGGCCACGGCTCCCCGCAGGCCGGCCGGCTGACCCCCGTCCCCCCGCCGCTGCCCACACCCGACCGCTTCGTCCCCCCGCCCCGCCAGGCGCCGGAGCCCCGCCGAGCGCCGGAGCCCCGGCCGGCCTCGGCCACCGCCGCCCCGCTCCCCCGCCCGGAGGCCACGCTCTCCCGCCGGGAAGCCACGCGCCCCCGGCCGGAAGCCGTGTTCCCCCGGCCGGAGGCCACGCTCCCCCGCCCGGAGACCGCCGCGGCGCCGCTCCCCCGGCGCTCGCGGCCCGCCGCCCCGGTGGCTGCTCCGCCACCGTCCGCCCATGACCCGGACATCGCCCTGCTGACCCGAGTCCTCACCGCACTGGAGGCCCGCCTGTGACCGCCCCGCCGCCCGACACCCCGCCCTCGGTGCCATGAGGCGAGCGATCCGACAGCGAGTCGGACGCCGCCAACTCGGCACCCTGGAAGCCGATCTGCAAGGCGAGCTGCGCTCCCTGCGCCACCGCCTGCCGCACTTCGCGGGCGCCGTGGTCGCCAGCGTGGACGGTCTGCTGCTCGCCCACGACACCCACGACACCGAACCCTCCGGCCTGGCCGCGCTCACCGCCGCGGCGCTCGGCGTCGCCCAGCGGCTCGCCGACGCCACCGGGCAGGGCGAGTTCCGCGAGTCCCTGGTGCGCGGCGAGCACGGCTACGTCGCCACCTACGCCGCGGGCAGCGTCTGCGTGCTGACGCTGCTCTCCTACCCCGACGTCAACGTCGGACGGCTGCACCTGGAGGGCCGCCGCTCGGCGGAACGGATCGGCGCCCTGCTCGACGGCGCGCTCGGCCCCAAGGAAGTCGAGTGAGCCCCCGCCGGCCGAGCCCCCTCAAGAAGCCAGTACCCCCGCAACCCATCGCAGAAGGAGCAACCGACATGGCCGACGTGGACACCACCCTCCGCCTGACCATCAGCAGCATCGAGGGCGCGATCGGCGTCGCCCTCGTCGACTACAACAGCGGTATGGCGCTCGGCACCCTGGACAGCGCCAGCGGCCTGGACCTCACCGTGGCCGCCGCCGGGAACACCGACGTGGTGCGCGCCAAGATGCGCACCATGGACATGCTCGGCCTCAAGGACGGCATCGAGGACATCCTGATCACCCTCACCAGCCAGTACCACCTGATCCGGCCGATCACCGGCCGCGGCGGCAAGGGCCTGTTCCTCTACCTGGCGCTCGACAAGACCCGGGCCAACCTGGCGATGGCCCGCCACCAGCTGGCCAAGATCGAGACCGACCTGGAGGTCTGAAACCCGCAGGCCACCTCCGGTTCAACACATCGCACATGCGGGCACACCTCCCTCCCCGACCTGGCCTGTGCGATGAGACAGCGGATTTTCAGGCCGTATCTGCGGCACTATGATCAGCCTCACCACCGTAGCCCCCGCGCCTTCCGGCGCGGCAGGAGGGGAACACCTCATGACCAGCTCCACGCGCCGCACCGCCGTCGCCGCCCTCGCCGCCCTCGCGCTCTCCGCCGGCCTCTCGGCCTGCGGCAGCGACGGCGCCAAGCCGGCGGCGGGCAGCTCCGCGACGGCCTCCACCGCCGCGGGCGGCACCGCGACCGCGAAGGTCTCCGGCACCGTCACCGTCTTCGCCGCCGCCTCGCTCAAGGAGAGCTTCACGGCGCTCGGCAAGAAGTTCGAGGCGGCCAACCCCGGGGTCAAGGTCACCTTCAACTTCGGCGGCAGCTCCGCGCTGGCCCAGAGCATCAACTCCGGTGCCCCGGCCGACGTCTTCGCCGCCGCCAGCCCGGCCACCATGAAGACCGTCACCGACGCCAAGGGCGCCACCGACCCGAAGGTGTTCGTCCGCAACACCCTCGAGATCGCCGTGCCCAAGGGCAACCCCAAGCACATCGCCGCCCTCAAGGACCTCGCGGGCTCCGGTGTGAAGGTCGCCCTGTGCGCCCAGCAGGTGCCGTGCGGCGCCGCCGCCGTCACCGCCCTCAAGGCGGGCGGGGTGAACCTCACCCCCGTCACCCTGGAGCAGGACGTCAAGGGCGCGCTGACCAAGGTCGAGCTCGGCGAGGTCGACGCCTCGCTCGTGTACAGGACCGATGTGAAGTCGGATGCTGCGAAGATCGACGGTGTGGACTTCCCCGAGGCCGCCAAGGCCGTGAACGACTACCCGATCGCCCCGCTGGCCAAGGCCCCCAACGCCGCCGGCGCCGCCGCCTTCGCCGCGTACATCCTCTCGCCCGAGGCCCAGGCGCTGCTCACCGCGGCCGGTTTCCAGGCCCCGTGACACAGCGCCGGCCGGGCGGCGTCCCCGTCGGGCAGCCGGTCGCACCGGTCCGACGGGGGCGCGGCCCGCGCATCCCGTACGCCCTGCTGCTGCCCGCCCTGCTCGGCCTGGCCTTCCTGGTGCTGCCGCTGGTCGGGCTGCTGGTCCGGGCGCCGTGGAGTTCGCTCTCCGGGCAGCTGGGGAGCACCGAGGTCTGGCAGGCGCTGCGGCTCTCGCTGGTGTGTGCGACGGCGGCCACGGGGGTGTCGCTGTTGCTCGGGGTGCCGCTGGCCTGGCTGCTCGCCCGGACGGAGTTCCCCGGCCGCCGGCTGGTCCGGGCACTGGTCACGCTGCCGCTGGTGCTGCCCCCCGTGGTCGGGGGTGTCGCGCTGCTCCTGGTCCTCGGACGCAACGGGATCATCGGCCGCCGGCTGGACTCCGCCTTCGGCATCACTCTGCCCTTCCACACCTCCGGGGTGGTGATCGCCGAGGCTTTCGTCGCCATGCCCTTCCTGGTGATCAGCGTGGAGGGGGCCCTGCGGGCCGCCGACCCCCGGTACGAGGAGGCCGCCGCGACCCTCGGCGCCTCCCGCCTGACCGCCTTCCGCCGGGTCACCCTCCCGCTGATCGCCCCGGGCATCGGCGCGGGCGCCGTCCTGGCCTGGGCCCGCGCGCTCGGCGAGTTCGGCGCCACCATCACCTTCGCGGGCAACTTCCCCGGCCAGACCCAGACCATGCCGCTGGCGGTCTACCTGGCCATGGAGTCCGACCCCGAGGCCGCGATCGCGCTCAGCCTGGTGCTGCTCGCCGTCTCGATCGCCGTCCTGGCCGGCCTGCGCGAGCGCTGGACATCCGCACCATGAGGGAGGCTTCATGACTCTCGACGCCCGGCTGCGGGTCGAGCGAACCGCCTTCCGGCTCGACCTGGCCCTCACCGCCGCCCCCGGCGAGGTGATCGCCCTGCTCGGCCCCAACGGCGCCGGCAAGTCCACCGCTCTGCGCGCCCTCGCCGGCCTGCTCCCGCTGACCGCCGGCCACCTGACCCTGGACGGCGCCGCGCTGGAGGACCCGGCCACCGGCCTGCACACCCCCGCCGAGCAGCGCCCGGTCGGCGTGGTCTTCCAGGACTACCTGCTCTTCCCCCACCTCAGCGCGCTCGACAACATCGCCTTCGGCCTGCGCTGCCAGGGGCTGCGGCGCAAGGCCGCCCGGGCCGCCGCGCTGCCCTGGCTGGAGCGGATGGGCCTGGCCGAGCACGCCGGCAAACGACCCGGCGCGCTCTCCGGCGGGCAGGCGCAGCGGGTCGCCCTGGCCCGGGCGCTGGCCGTCCGGCCCCGGCTGCTGCTGCTCGACGAGCCGCTGGCCGCCCTCGATGCCCGCACCCGGCTCGAGGTCCGCGCCCAGCTGCGGCGCCACCTGGCCGAGTTCGAGGCCGTCGCGGTGCTGGTCACGCACGACCCGCTGGACGCGATGGTGCTGGCCGACCGGCTGGTGGTGATCGAGGACGGCACCGAGGTGCAGTCAGGCACCCCGGGCGAGATCGCCCGCCACCCGCGCACCGACTACATCGCCCGCCTGGTCGGCCTCAACCTCTACCAGGGCGCGGCCGACGGACACACCGTCACCCTCCCGGGCGGGCTCTCCCTGACCACCACAGAGGAGCTGCACGGCCCCGCCTTCGTGGCCTTCCCGCCCTCGGCCGTCGTGCTCCAGCGCGAACGCCCCGCCTCCAGCGCCCGCAACCTCTGGCAGCTCGAGGTCGCCGGGCTCGACCTGCACGGCGACCAAGTCCGGGTCGACCTCACCGGCCCGCTCCCGCTGGCCGCCGACCTCACCCCGGCCGCCGCCGCCGAGCTCGACCTCGCCCCCGGCGCCCTCGTCTGGGCCTCCGTCAAGGCCGCCCAGACCCACGCCTACCCGGCCTGATCCTCCCCGTCGGTTACAGTCCGAGCCATGGCCGCCTTCGACCCCACCACCGACGACCTCGCCTACCGGCTGCTGCGCACCGGCCCGGTCACCCTCTACTGGCGACCGGCCCTGTTCGCCGAGACCCTCGGCCTCCTGCGCGCGGACGGCTACCAGGTGGTCGAACTCCACGCCGCAGCCTGGCACTCCGACGCCGACCTGCACCGCGATCTCGCCGCCGCCCTCGACTTCCCCGCCTACTACGGCCGCAACCTCGACGCCCTCAACGACTGCCTGCGCGACGTCACCGCCCTCGAGTACGGCGCCTCCCCCACCGCCACCGGCCTGGTCCTCGCCTTCCACGGCTACGACCACTACACCGCCGCCAGCCCCCGCAGCGCCCCCATCGTCCTCGACATCCTCGCCGACCACTCCCGCCGCGCGGCCCTCACCGGCCTGCGCCTGCTCACCCTCGTCCAGACCGACGACCCGTCCTTCACCCTCCCCCCACTCGGCGCCACCCAGGCCCAGTGGAACGACGCGGAGTGGCTCACCGCCTCCCGGCACCCGGAGTGACCGGCCCCGGCGAGGTCCGGGGCGAACCCCACGTCGATGTCCGGGCCCGTACCCCACCCGCCCTGCCTGCCGGTCTCCACCGGCAACTGCGCGCCTGACGGCACTGGAGAAGGTGGAGCGCCAAGAGGCCGATGGCCAGGCGATGAGGCTGCGCCTTTCGTGGCCGGCTTTCTGCTGCGTGTACGTCGACAGTTCCCGCTCTGCTTGGCGGCGGAACCGCGAGCGGCCCGACTGACGGCGCGCCATCCACGTGGATGGCCGCCGCCCCCCTTCGGCAGCGCCCGTCAGGCATCGTCCGTCTCGTCGGCCTCGGGTACGCCGAGTCGTGTGAACAACTGCCGGGCGTGCTGCCGGTGCCGCAGCGCGTGGTCGGACTGGCCGAGAGCATGGTGGGCGGCGGCCAAGCCGCGGTGGGCGCGGGCCTGCTCGTACACATCGCCGTCCTCGCCGGCGAGGTCGAGAGCCGTGCGGTGCAGTTCGAGGGCACGTGACGGCTCACCGGCGCAGCGATGCGACTCGCCGAGGCCGTTGGTGGCCTCGACCTCACCCACCCGGTATCCGACCCGGCAGAAGATGTCGAGGGCCCGGCGGTGGTGCTCGATGGCCTGCCGGTGGTGTCCGGTCGCGCAGTGGACGAGTCCGAGGCTCTGCAACGCGCAGGCTTCGCCGACGAGATGGCCGGTCTCACGGAAGACGGCCAGGGCTTGCCGCTGCCGGTCCACTGCTCGGTCGTACCGCCCGGTTCGCTGGTGGACGTTGCCGAGGAGGTGGAGCGCGCCGGCTTCACCCACGCGGTCGTTGATCCGGCGGAAGATGACGAGTGCCTGCTGCTGGAGGTCGGCGGCCTCCTCGTACCGGCCGGTCCGGGCGCGGACGACGCCGAGGTTGGACAGGACCCGGCTCTCCCCGGTGTCGTCGCCGATGCGGCGGAAGACGGCCAGCGCCCTGCTGTAGTGGTCGGCCGCCTCCGCGAGGCAGCCGGTGAGCCAGTACGCGATCCCCAGGTTGCCCTCCGCGTCGCCTTCACGGGGCCGGTCGGGGAGGTCGCGGATCAGCGTCAGGGCCTCCTGCTGGCAGGCGATTCCCTGCTGATAGCGCCCGGTTCTCAGCTGGACGATGCCCAGGTTGACCAGAGCGTAGGACTCCGCGGACGGGTCGGACAGCCGTCGCGCGGCCAGCACCGCCCGCCGGTGCAGCTCCTCCGCGTCGGCGTAACGGGCCTGGGTGTCGAGGTGCCCCCACAGAACGGTGGACAGGCCGGTGACGTGTGCGGGCCAGGAGCCGTCGGCGGCATGCCGGGCAGCGGCCAGGAGGTTGGCGTGCTCGGCGTCGAGCCAGGCCTGTGCGGCTGCGGCGTCGACGAGGTCGACCGCCGGGGTCGTCGGCCTGCGAACCCGGGCGTGTCGGGCCTGTTCGGCCGGGTCGAGGAGGGCCGTAGCCACGGATGCGGTGTACAGGAAGTGGTCGAACAGCCGGGTCAGCGCGGCGTGCCGCTCTTCCTCGGACTCCGTCGCGAGAGCGGTGGCCTCGGCATGCCGGCGGATCAGGTCGTGAAAAGCGTAGCGGCCGGGAGCCGGCTGTTCGAGGAGGTGGTGGTCGACCAAGTCCTCGAGAAGGTCGTCCGCCTGATGGAGCGACAGGTCAGCGAGAGCGGCGGCGCAGTACGCGTCCACCTCGTCTCCCGGATTGAGCCCCAGCAGGCGGAACAGGCGCTGCTGGGACGGCGCGAGGCCGCGGTAGGAGAGGGCGAAGGCAGCGGACACACTGCGGTCGTCGTCCTCAGCCGGTTCGGCCGGTCTCCGGGTCTCTCGGCGCAGGCGTTCGGCCAGGTGCTCGACCGTCCAGGCAGGGCGGTGGACCAGTCGAGCGGCGGCGAGCCGGATCGCCAGCGGCAGGTACCCGCACAGCGCGACGATCTCGGCGACGCCCTGCGGCGCCGCCCCGCAGCGGTCGTCCCCGACCACGCGGGCGAACAGCTCCGCCGCTTCGCCGGGTGCCAGGACGTCCAGCGAGACCGACATCGCGCCGTCCACCGCGGACAGCCTCCGCCGGCTGGTGACGAGAGCCAGGCAGCCGGCGCCGCCCGGCAGCAGCGGGCGCACCTGGGCCGCATCGGCGGCGTTGTCCAGCAGGACCAGCGCGCGCTTGTCCGACAGCTGCGAGCGCCACAGGCCGGCCTGCTGGTCGAGTTCCTCGGGTATCTGCCCGGGTGGCACACCCAGGGCACGCAGCAGCCCGTCGAGTGCGCCGGCCGGGGTGACCGGATCCCGCCCAGGTGTGAAGCCGTGCAGGTCCAGGAAGAACTGCCCGTCCGGATAGCCGTCTGCCAGCAGGTGCGCCGCGCGAACGGCCAGCGCCGTCTTGCCGACCCCGGCCATGCCGTCGATCACGGCGACCGTCACCGCGCTGCCGCCCGTGGCGGCGGTCGACCGCAGCAGCCGTTCGAGGTCGCCCTGCCGTGCGGTGAAGTCGGCCAGGTCCCGGGGCAGGAAGCTCCTCCCGCTCACGGACTCGACGGGTGTCCGCTCGTCGGCGGGTGCCCCGCCCGAGGACAGCAGGCGCTGCCGGTCCTCGTCACCGAGGCCGAGGGCGTCGGCCAGCAGCATCAGCGACGAAACCCGCGGCGGTCTGCCGGCCCTGGTCTCCCAGCGGGTGATCGTGCGCAGGGACAGCCCCGAACGCTCCGCCAGCTGCTCCTGCGTCAGCCCCGATCTGCGTCGCAGTTCTCGTACCAGCCCCGACAGTTCGCGAGACATGCTCCCCCTTGCGGATGCCGCCGGCATGGCGTGCTTGTGGCGTGTATACGGCATGGTTCCAACGATCGAGCCGCCATAGCGTTCCCCTCGCCACCAGCCGTCCGGCTGGGTTCCGGCGTTCGGAAGGGGAAGTTCGATGAGCAGGATCATGCGGACCGTCGCTGCGGTCGCGTGCGCCACGGGTGCCATCACCGCGGCCGGTGTCGGCAACGCCCAGGCGGTCGACTACTACCAGGGGTGCCCGTCGGGGGCCGTCTGCATCTACCCGGCGGGCACGGGGTGGAACGGCGGCCACCCGTCCGACTTCTACTACAGCTACGGGGCCCACAACCTCAGCAACATGAACGGCACGCACCGCGTCTTCAACAACCAGACCGGTGGCGCGACCATGCAGACCTGCACGGGGTGGAACGGCACCGGCTGCCAGGGCTACCTGCTGGCGTTCACCTACATGGACAAGGACATGACGCCGATCAACTCGATCGTCCTCAACCCCTGAGTACCGGGAGTGCCCGCGGGCCTCGGCCGGCGGGCACTCCTACTCGCGGGCCTTGGCCGGCCCCTAGACCAGGACGCCCAGGCTCTCGACCAGCCCGCACCTGTCGCAATCTCCAGGCCTGGCTGCTCGCACAGAGGCGCTGCTCTCCAGATGCCGGCGAGTGTCGGCGTACCGCTCGGGCAAGGCGGCCGGACACGGTCATGGACGGTCGAGGTACGGGTCAGCCGAGCCGCAGGCCCACCGCCAGGGTCAGTTCGAGGACCCGTTGCGGCGAGGCGAGGTCCGGGAACAGCTCCCGCAGCTGCGACATCCGGTACCGGACCGTCTGGGGGTGGACGATCAACGCCGCCGCCACCTCGTCCCGCCTGCCCTGGTGCAGCAGCCACTCCCGCAGCGTCTCCTCCAGCCGCCGCGCGGTCGCGACGGACAAGGCCTGCAACGGTGCGAGGGCCCGGGCGCGCAGATCGGCGAACGCCTCCACGTCGGCGCTCAGCACCAGCTCGGGCAGATGGGCCTCGGTGTCGCGGATCTCAGCCGAAAGGGAGCGCGCCCGGGCGGCCCGGGCGTACGAGGCCGACGCCCGCGTCCACGGCCGGGCCGGGCCGACCACGGCGGTGCGGTCGGTCAGCTGTCGCAGGAGGTGCGGCCGGTCGGCATCCGGGACGAGCAGCAGACCGGTGGCGTCGGTCAGGTCGTCGAGGACGAGAGTGCTCGGATCGAGCACGCGGTGGGCCGACCGGGCCTGGGCCGCGGGCAGCAGGACCGCGGTCAGCGAAACCGGTGGCTGCCACCCGGCCCGCTGCGCGGAGGCGAGCAGCACCTCCGGGCTCGCGCCGGCGAGGAGGTCACGGGCCAGGTGTTCCAGGTGGCGCTCGTGCGCCCTGCCCCGGGCGGCCAGTTCGTCGGCATGGCCGGCGGCGCTCGCGGCGGAGAGCTCGTCGATGTAGGCGAAGGTCAGCTCGGCGAACCTGGCCACCTCGGCGGCGGGCAGACCCGCGGGTACGGCACCCGCCGCCAGGCACCGCCAGGCCACGCGGGCACCGACGCGGTAGGCGCTGAGCAGCGCATCCATCGAACGGCCGTCGCGCACCTCGCCGCGGCCCAGCTCGTAGGCCGCGTCACCGGCGTCGCCACCGGTGGCGTTCCCGCTCGCGAGGTCCAGGTAGTCCCCGAGGGCGGTGCGGACGGCCCGGCGGATGGTCTCGCCCATGCGGCCCGAAAGCGCGTTGGCGTAGGAAGGGACTTCGTCGATGATCGCCTGGACGACTTCGTCGGCGGTGGCCGTCAGCGCGCCCCGGAGCGCGGTGACCGTCGTCTCGTCCAGGACCGGTTCGCCGGCCTTACGGATTGCATGGCTCACGTTTCTGTTCCCTGCGAACAATTCAGCCGAGCAGATTTACGTCCTACGGTCAGGACTTTACGCCCCAAAGCGCAGCAAGCTGGGGTCATGACGAGCGCAGCCCTCCGCAGCAGGGCATGGAAGCTGCTGGAGATGGTCACGACGCCGCTGCTGCCGTCGGACTACCTCGACCTGGTCAGCCCGCTGCGTGCGGGCGCCGACCTTCGTGGGCGCATCGAGGCCGTGCACCCCGAGACGGGTGACACCGCGACGATCGTGATCAGGCCGGGACGGGGCTGGCGCGGCCACACCGCCGGTCAGTACGTGCGGGTCGGGGTCGACGTCGACGGGAGGCGGCTGTGGCGGTCCTACTCGCTCACCTCGCCGACGGACCGCCCGGACGGCCGCATCACGATCACCGTGAAGGCGATCCCGGACGGCAAGGTCAGCAGCCACCTGGTCCGCAGGGCGACCCCGGGCACCCTGGTCCAGCTCGACCAGCCGGCCGGTGACTTCGTGCTGCCGCGGGCCAGGCCCGCCAAGGTGCTCTACCTGACGGCCGGCAGCGGCATCACGCCCGTGATGGGCATGCTGCGCGACATCGAGTTGGACGACGTCGTCATGGTCCACTGCGCGCCGCAGCCGCAGGACGTGATCTTCCGCAACGAACTGCACGACCTGGTCGCGGCGGGGAGGCTGCGCCTCACCGAGGTGCACACCGACACGGACGGCAGGCTCGACATCGCCCGCCTCGCCGAACTCGTACCCGACTGGGCCGAGCGCGAGACCTGGGCCTGCGGGCCCGCGGGCCTGCTCGACGCCGCAGAGGCGCACTGGGCCGAGCACGGCGTCCGGGAGCGCCTGCACACCGAACGCTTCCGCCCCGACATCGTGGTGGCCGGCGTCGGCGGCGAGGTCACCTTCAGCACCACCGGCAGGACCGTCGCCGCGGACGGCGCCACACCGCTGCTGGACGTCGGCGAGGAGGCCGGCGTGCTCATGCCCTCCGGGTGCCGCACGGGCATCTGCTTCGGCTGCGTCACGCCGCTCAAGGCGGGCGCCGTCCGCGACCTGCGCACCGGCGAAGTCACCGAGGCCGAGCCGGGCGTCCTCATCCAGACCTGCGTGTCCGCCGCGGCGGGCCCCTGCGACATCGAACGGTAGAGCCGCTTTGACTGCCATCGACCCCACCGCCCACCTGACCGCGGAACAGATCGAGGAGCTCGGCCGCGAGCTGGACGCGATCCGCGACGCGGTGCTCGCCGACCGCGGCGAGCAGGACGCCGCCTACATCCGCAAGGTCATCGCGGCGCAGCGGAAGCTCGAGCTGGTCAGCAGGGGCGTGCTGCTGTTCTCGTTCTTCCCGCCCGCGTGGCTGCTGGGCACCGCCGGTCTGTCCGTGGCGAAGATCATGGACAACATGGAGATCGGCCACAACGTCCTGCACGGCCAGTGGGACTGGATGCGGGATCCGAAGATCCACTCCACCACCTGGGAGTGGGACCACGTCTCGCCGTCCGATCAGTGGAAGCACTCGCACAACGACCTGCACCACACGTACACCAACGTGATCGGCAAGGACAACGACCTCGGCTACGGCATCATGCGCGTCGACGAGGACCAGAAGTGGCACCCGTTCCACCTCGGCCAGCCGCTGTGGAACTTCGTGAACGCCTGCTTCTTCGAGTACGGCATCGCCGCGTACGACCTGGAGCTCGGCAAGAACCTGGACAAGCGCCGCCGCAAGGACCCGGAGTTCCGCGCGCGGGCCAGGGCCGTGGGCCGCAAGATCCGCAAGCAGGTGCTGAAGGACTACGTGATCCATCCGCTGCTGTCGGGCCCGGCGTTCCTCTCCACGCTCGCCGCCACGTTCACCGCGAACGTCGTCCGCAACGTCTGGTCCCACTCGGTGATCATGTGCGGGCACTTCCCCGAGGGCGTACAGGTCTTCGAGCGCCGGTCGATCGAGGGCGAGACGCGCGGCCAGTGGTACCTGCGCCAGATGATGGGCTCGGCGAACATCAGCGGCAGCCGGGCCATGCACTTCATGTCCGGCAACCTGTCGCACCAGATCGAGCACCACCTCTTCCCGGACCTGCCGAGCAACCGGTACGCCGAGGTCGCCGTGAAGGTGCGCGCGCTGTTCGCGAAGTACGAGCTGGAGTACGTCACCGGGCCGCTGCCCAAGCAGGTGTTCTCCGCCTGGCGCAAGGTCGTCCGGCTCTCCCTGCCGAACCGGAAACCCAAGGCCGAGGCACCGGCCCTCGAGCAGGAGCTCGTCGCGGCCTGATCCCCGGTGTCGGTCAGGTGCTTCGCCAGCGCTTCGCCGCGGCCAGCAGTCGGTCCCGTACCAGGGTGACGTGGGGGTTGGCGGGTGGCCCCGGACGCTCGACCAGGTAGGCGGTGTTGATCGGCGGATCGGCCGGCCGGTGCAGCAACCGCAGGGCGCCGGAGGCGAGTTCGGCGCGGCACAGGTAGCTGGGGAGGACTGCCCAGCCGGCTCCGGCGGCGGCCGCGGCGAGTACACCGCGCAGGTCGGGGACGGTGACGGCGGCCTGGGCCCGGAGGCGGTGGCCGAAGACGTGGCGCCAGTAGCGGCGCGCGATGGGGAGGTCCTCGGCGTACGCCACCAGCGGCAGGTGGTCCAGGGCCTCCGGCAGTCGAGCTCCCGCGAGCCGGTCGGCCCAGGCCGGGGCGGCGACCAGGACGAACTCCTCGTCGGCGAGCGGTTCGGCGTGCAGTGACCGGCCGCGCGGCCGCCGGGTGGCGACCACCAGGTCGTGGCGGCCTGCCTGCAGCTCGTCGAGCAGCGGGTCCGTCAGCCCGGCGACGACGCGCAGCCGCACCCCTTGGGCCGTGAGCGGCGCGAGTACGCCCAGCAGGACGGTGCTCAGGAACTCCGCCGGGCCGGCCAGGTGCACGGGCTGCGGTGCACGCTCGGGCCCGGCACCCGCCACGTCCGCGAGGCGGTCGAGCGGGTCCGCCAGGCGGGCGGCGAGTTCGTCCGCGTGCGGGAGCGGGGCGACACCGCGAGGGCGGCGCTCGAACAGCTCACGCCCGAGCCGCTGCTCCAGGGCCCGCATCTGCGCGGTGACCGTCGGCTGGGAGAGACCGAGCTGCCGCGCGGCCGCGGTGAAGGAGCCCGTCCGGTGGACCGCCAGGAACGTGCGGAGCTGGTTCAGGTCCAGCGGGGGATCCGTCTCACTCATGGTCCGATCGTAGCCATTCGAATACCGATGGCAGGCATCAGCTTTCCTATTGGCAGCAGATACTTGAGTTGGTCTACCTTCGACAACATGAAAGTTACTGACGTTGTGAGTCCACTTCGTCAGGAGGTGCACACCGTCAGCGCGTGCACGGCCGAACCCCGGAGACCGCAGATGTCGAAGAAGATCCTGTTCGTGATGACCGGCGTCGATCACTGGACGCTCGCCGACGATACCAAGCACCCGACCGGGTACTGGGCCGAGGAGGCCGCCGCGCCGTACCAGGCGTTCAAGGCCGCGGGCCACACCGTCACGGTGGCCACCCCGGGCGGCGTCGTGCCGACCGTCGACGCCGGCAGCCTCGCGCCGCAGGTCAACGGCGGCGAGGAGGGCGCGCAGCGGATCGCGGAGATCCTCGGCTCGTTCACCGAGCTCGACACCCCGGTCGCACTGGCGGACGTCGACCTCGACGACTTCGACGCCGTCTTCTACCCCGGTGGCCACGGCCCGATGGAGGACCTGGCCGTCGACGCCACCTCCGGTCGGCTGCTGACCCGGGCGCTCAAGTCGGGCAAGCCGCTCGGCGTCGTCTGCCACGCCCCGGCCGCCCTGCTGGCCGCGGTCGAGGAGGACGGCGGCAACTCCTTCCGGGGGTACCGGGTGGCGGCGTTCACCAACGCCGAGGAGACCCAGGCCGGCCTCGCCGCCAAGGCCAAGTGGCTCCTGGAGACCCGCCTGGTCGAGGCCGGCGTCGACGTCCGGGCCGGCGAGCCGTGGGCCCCGAACGTGGTCGTCGACCGCAACCTGGTCACCGGCCAGAACCCCGCCTCCTCCGCCCCGCTCGCCGCCGAGCTGCTGGCGAAGCTGGCCTGACGTGCCCGCTGCCGACCGCGCCGACGCCCGCCGCCTCGGGCTCGCGAACCGTCGCTGAGCACGAGCCCCCCACCTGTACGTCCCACCTGATCCGAGGTACCACCATGACCTTCACCAGCCGCGAATGGCAGCTCACCTCCCGCCCGGTCGGCGAGCCCGCCCCCGCCGACTTCGCCCTCGTCACCGCTGCCGTGCCCGAGCCGGGCCCCGGGCAGATCGTGGTCCGCAACACCTGGCTCTCGGTCGACCCGTACATGCGCGGCCGGATGAACGAAGGCCCCTCCTACATCCCGCAGTTCGAGCTGGGCGAGACCATGACGGGCAGCGCCGTCGGCGTGGTCGTCGCCTCCGGGGCCGACGGCCTGCCGCTCGGCGCCACCGTGGCCCACTTCGCCGGCTGGCGCGAGTACGCGCTGCTGGACGCCGCCGCGGCGCAGGTGCTCGACACCGCCCTCGCCCCGGCCCAGGCCTACCTCGGCGTGCTCGGCACCACCGGCCTGACCGCCTACGCGAGCCTCAAGGACACCGCCCCGGTCCGCGAGGGCGACGTCGTCTTCGTCTCCGGCGCGGCCGGAGCCGTCGGCTCGATCGCCGGCCAGCTGGCCAAGAAGCTCGGCGCCGCCAAGGTCATCGGCTCGGCCGGCGGCCCGGAGAAGGCCCGGCGCCTGGTCGAGGACTACGGCTACGACAAGGCCGTCGACTACCGCGCCGGCGACCTGCCCGGCCGGCTGGCCAAGGCCGCGCCGGCCGGCATCGACGTCTACCTCGACAACGTCGGCGGCGACCACCTCCAGGCCGCCCTCGGTGCGATGAACCTGAACGGCCGCGTCGCCCTGATCGGCGCCATCTCCGTCTACAACGCCACCGAACTGCCGCCCGGCCCGAACAACCTCCCGCTCGCCATCGGCAAGCGGATCACCCTGCGCGGTATGAACGTCGGCGACCACTTCGGCCTGGTCCCCGAGTACGTCGCCCAGGCCGCGGGCTGGCTGAAGGACGGCTCGCTGCGCGCGGACGAGACCGTCGTGGACGGCATCGAGCACACCCTCGACGCCTTCCTCTCGATGATGCGCGGCGGCAACACGGGCAAGATGCTCGTCCGTCTCGCCCAGAACTGACCGTACCCTCCGCTCGTACGGACCTCCCGCCCCCCGTCACACCGAGGTGCCACCATGAACACGCCCGAGACGCCCGTCGAAGCCCCCTTCGACGCACCCGAGGCCGCCCGGCTGGTCGCCCGCCTGCGCGCCACCCACCGCAGCGGCCGCACCCGGCCGCTGGCCTGGCGCACCGATCAACTGACCCGGCTGCGTGCCCTGTTGACGGAGAACCGCGAGGCCCTCGCGGACGCCCTCCAGGCCGACCTGGGCAAGCCGCGTACCGAGGCCTACGGCGCCGAGATCGACCTCCCCGTCCGCGAGATCGACCACACCCTCGCCCACCTGGAGCAGTGGCTCGCCCCGCAGCAGCTGCCCGCCGAGGAGCTGGCCGGGCTGCCGGAGGGCACCACGGCCGGCACCCAGTACGACCCGCTGGGCACCGTCCTGGTCATCGCGCCCTGGAACTACCCGGTGCAGCTGCTCCTGGTGCCGGTCGCCGGGGCCCTGGCGGCCGGCAACACGGTGGTCGCCAAGCCGAGCGAGCTGGCGCCCGCGACCTCCGCTCTGATGGCCCGGCTCATCCCGGCCTACCTGGACACCGAGGCGGTCGCCGTCGTCGAGGGCGCCGTTCCCGAGACCACCGCCCTGCTGGCGCAGCGCTTCGACCACATCTTCTACACCGGCAACGGCGCGGTCGGCCGGGTTGTGATGCGGGCCGCCGCCGAGCACCTGACACCCGTCACCCTCGAACTCGGCGGCAAGTCGCCGGTGTTCGTCGACCGCGGGGCGGACGTGGAGACCGTCGCCCGGCGGCTGGCCGAGTCCAAGTTCCGCAACGCCGGGCAGACCTGCGTCGCCCCCGACTACGTGCTCACCGACGCCCGGACGGCGGCGGCCCTGGCGGAGGCGCTGGAGCGCGCGGTGAAGGCCGTGTACGGCGACGACCCGCAGACCTCAGGGGGCTACGGACGGATCGTCAACGAGCGGCACTTCGACCGCGTCCGCGCCCTGCTCGGCTCCGGCCGCACCGCCTTCGGCGGCCGCACCGACCGCGCGGACCGCTACATCGAGCCCACCGTCCTGCTCGACGTGCAGCCGGACGAGCCGGTGATGCAGGAGGAGATCTTCGGCCCCGTCCTGCCGATCGTCACCGTCGCCGACCTGACCGAGGCGATCGACTTCATCAACGACCGCGACAAGCCGCTCGCCCTCTACGCGTTCACCGAGGACGAGTCCACCCGCCGCCGCCTGGCTGCCGAGACCTCCAGCGGCGGCCTCGGCTTCGGCCTGCCGATGGCCCACCTCCGGGTACCGGCCCTGCCGTTCGGCGGCGTCGGCGAGAGCGGCATGGGCAACTACCACGGCCCGCACTCGATCGCCGCGTTCAGCCACCGCAAGGCCCGCCTGGACGTCCCCCTGGGCTGAGCGGCGGGCCCGCTCCCCTCCTACGGCAGTGGGGATCTACTTAGCCAAGGCTAAGCTAATATCTCCGAGTGAGCGCTCCGATTCCCCACTGCCGCTGCGGCACCGACGACCTCCACCGAACCATCCGGCGTGTCGCCGCGGTCTGCATCGGCTGGTACGCCGTCATCCTCGCGTCCCAGCACGCGCATCCCGGGCCGGACGTCCGGGCGGCGGCGCTCGGCGTCCACCTGGTGAGCCTGGCGGTCGGCTTCGGCGCGGTGCTCGCCGTCGACGGCATGGGCCTCGCGGTCCTGGCAGGCCGCACCAAGCTGTCGACCCTGCTCGCCTTCTCCGCCCGTGCGGAACGGCTGATCTGGACCGGATTCCTCGGCCTCGCCCTCTCCGGCGTCGCCCTGCAACCGGACTTCGGCAGCCACTGGACGGCCGTCAACCTGACCGCCGCCCTGATCGCCGCCGTCAACGGCGTCCTCGCCCACCGACTGCGCACCACCCTCCCCGCCACCACCGCAGCAAGCCACTGGCGGGACCTGCCCACCTCCTACCTCTGGCGGGCCGGCTACGCGGCGATCGTGTCCCAGCTCGCCTGGTGGACCTCGATCCTGATCGGCACGTTCACGAGCTGACCCCCGCCGCACAGCACCCGGCGCGCCCTGTACCTGCCCGCTCCGGGCCGCACCGCCGGCCTCCGGGGGCGATCCGCACCGCCCTGGGTTGCCCCCACGGGCGAGGGCGGACCGTCAGTGCAGCGCCGGGTGGTCGGCGACCACGGTGCAGCTGCCGGGGGCGATCTCGGTGAAGCCGGCGTCGCGGACGACCGGGAGGCCGGAGGTGGTGAGGGCGGCCCAGGCCTCCGGGGTGGCGGTGCGGACGGCGAGGGGGAAGCCGGCTTCGGACCAGGCCTTGCGGTCGGTGCCGGTCAGGCGCCACCAGGCGAGCTGGGCGGCGTGGCCGGTCTGCGCCATGGTCTTGCCGGCGCTCATCTCGAGCTCCGGGTTGAGCCAGAGCACCGGCAGGCCGGGCTCGGCGGCGGCCGGCGGGGCCGGGTCGTCCAGCTCGGTGCCGGACACCTGGAGCTTGGCCAGCTCCTTGGGCCAGCCGTCCAGCGGCACCGGCGGGAAGACCCGCACCCGGGCCTCCCGCCCGGCCACGGTGATCCCCGGCAGCTCCTGCGCCTTGCGCCACTCCCCGCCGCGAGCCCGCCGCACCACCTTGCGGATCCGGGCGTCCTCCCAGGCCGCGACCAGCTCGGCCCACTCGCCCTCCGGCTCGGTCACCTGGGGGTCGGAGAGCAGCGTGAGCACGGCCCGCGCCGAGGTCTCCAGCGCGTCCGTCCGCTCCGGCGGGGTGGCCTTCTCCAGCCGGACCACCAGCGGCAGCACGTACTGCGGGTTCGCGTCGCGCTCGTTGACGACGGCCTCGGTGCTCGGGGCGCCGAAGGGCGCGTGCGGGGTCTCGGCGGGGGCTTCGGGAGTCGGAGTAGTCACCCCACCAGCATGCCAGCCGCCGCCCCCGCGACGATCACCTGGGTTCTACCGCCGGTAGCCGCGCCCGGGCTCGCGCTCCTCCGCGTCCTCGTAGGTCAGGAACCAGCCCTCGGGGTGGGTCGCGCCGAGCAGGTCCTCGGTCCGGGCCGCCGCGTCGCGCTCCGGGTCGCCGTCGTCCGGGCCGTAGACGCCGAAGAGTTCGTCGGCACAGCCGTCCCAGTCGTAGTCGTAGAGGTCGACCGGCAGGTCGCCCATCATGTCGGCGACGGCCTGCGGCTGGGCGATCAGCAGCTGCCGGGCGTCGGCCAGGGCCAGCCGCAGGGCCACCTCCTCGGCGAGGCAGCGGGGCAGCGGCCACTCACCGAGCGCGAGGTCGTCCGCGAGGTCGTCGAACCCGCGGGCCAGCGAGCGCCGCCAGGCCCGGTGCATGCCCCAGGTCCGCCGCGGCAGCCGGGCGAAGACCGCCCACTCCTGCTCGTCGTCGTCCGTGACCGGGTCGCCCTCGTGCTCCTCGAGGTCGTCGTACGCGGAGTCGGCCAGGGTGATCAGCTGGGTGTGCAGCAGACACGCCGTACGCGGGGTGAGCAGCCAGTCGCCGACCCCGCCGCCGTCCTCGGTCTCCTCGCCCTCCAGCGGGAAGAGCTCGGCGAAGTCCGGGGCGAAGTCGTCGGTGACGCTGATCTCCAGGGTGCCGCCGAGGGCCTCGATCCCGGGGATGGCCGCCGTCAGCCGGTCGGGGTGGAGCAGCGCGCCGAGCGCCGCGTTCGGGTCCTCGGAGACCTCGCGCAGCAGCGCCTCGCGCTGCCCGGCGGCGTCGATCCCGGCGAACTCCAGCTCCTCCACGGCCGCCCGCGCCGCGGCCCGCAGCGCGGGCCAGTCGGTGATGCGGATGCCGAGCACCACCGTCGCCTCGATCTCCTGCGCACCGGAACCACCGGAGTCCTCCGCCGCGCCCGGCCCCTGCGGATGATCACTTCGCTCGCCCATGCGACAAGGCTTTCAAACAGCGGCACCCATGTCCATCAGCTCTGCCGAACCGGAGCACACCACCTTCACCAGGAACGACGCCCCACCCCCGCCCCGCCCGTGCCAGGCTGCCCCTCGTGACCTCTCCCAACGCCCCCACCGACCCCGCCGGTTTCTTCAACGCCACCGCACACCCCGAGCTCTGGGCCTTCCTCAGCAGCCTGCGGCCAGGCCGGCTGCTCACCGGCACGGTGGCCGCGATCGAGCGTTTCGGCGTCTTCGTCCGGCTGGACGAGGGGCCGGACCATCCCGTCTTCCCCGGGGTGGGCTTCCTCACCTACCCCGAACTCTCCTGGCGGCCCTTCGACTCCGTCACCGACGTGGTCGAGGTCGGCCAGCGGGTCACCTGCGAGTTCCTCCAGTTCGACGACTGGAACGGCGAGGCGCGGCTCTCGCTCCGCGCCACCCGGCCCGACCCGTTCCGGCCGTTCGCCGACACCACCGCCGTGGGCGACCGCATCCCGGTCCGGATCACCACGGTGCTCCCCATCGGCGCGGTCGCCGAGGCCGCGCCCTCGGTCCACGGCCTGATCCCGGCCGAGGAGCTCTCCCGTCCGGTCGCCCCGGGCGATGAGATCACCGTCACGGTCACCCTGCTCGACCGGGGCCGGCGGCGACTGCTGCTCTCCGAGCGCTCTCCCGGCGTGGCGCGGTGGCCTGACGCACCGTCGTAAGGATGATGGTGTGATGAGCAATCTGGATGAGTACGGTGGTGGGCCCGGGCCCAACCCGCAGGTTCTGGTGGTCACGACCAACGACGTCCCGGGCTACCGGGTCGAGCGCGTCATCGGCGAGGTCTTCGGCCTCACCGTCCGCAGCCGGCACATCGGCACACAGATCGGCGCCTCCCTCAAGTCCATGCTGGGCGGCGAGCTCCGCGGCCTGACCAAGACCCTGGTCGAGAGCCGCAACCAGGCCATGGAGCGCCTGATCGAGCAGACCCTCGCCCGTGGCGGCAACGCCGTCCTGATGATGCGCTTCGACGTCACCGAGGCCGCGGATCTCGGCACCGAGATCTGCGCGTACGGCACCGCCGCCGTCATCGCCCCGGCCCACTGACCCCTTCCGGACCAGCAGCCCGGCCGGGAACGCCGGGAACACCGACCCCGGCCGCGATGTTTCACCAGTGTGACTGTTGAGCGTGAAACCGATGTCGTGGTGATCGGGGCCGGACAGGCCGGGCTCTCGGCGGCGTACCACCTGCGCCGCCGGGGGTTCGCGCCGTACGACGGCTTCGTGGTGCTGGACGCGGACGGTGCGCCCGGGGGCGCCTGGGCGCACCGCTCGCCCTCGCTGCGGATGGCCACGGTGCACGGGTTCCACGACCTGCCGGACTTCGAGCTCCCGGCGCCCGACCCGGCGGCCCCGGCCCGCGAGGTGGTGCCGGGCTACTTCGCCGCGTACGAGGCCCGGCACGCGCTGCCGGTGATCCGGCCGGTGCACGTCCGCGCGGTGCGCTCGCGCGAGGACGGGCGGCTGCAGATCGAGACGGACCAGGGCCCGTGGACCGCCCGGGCGCTGGTGAACGCGACCGGGACGTGGACCAGGCCGTTCCTGCCGCACTACCCCGGCCACTTCGCCGGCCGGCAGCTGCACTACGCCGACTACCGCGGCCCGGAGGAGTTCGCGGGCAAGCGCGTGGTGGTGGTCGGCGGCGGGGCCTCGGCGATCCAGGTGCTCTCCGAGGTGGCAGCCGTCGGGGAGACGGTGTGGGTCACCCGGACGCCGCCGGTGTTCCGGGACGGTCCGTTCAGCCCGGAGGCCGGGCGGGCGGCGGTGGCGCTGGTCGAGGAGCGGGTGCGGCAGGGACTGCCGGTGCGAAGCGTGGTGAGCGTGACCGGGCTCGGACCGTCCGTCGCCTTCCGCCGGGCCCAGGAGCTGGGCGCGCTGGAGCGGCGCCCGATGTTCGACCGGCTCACCGAGCGCGGCATCGCCTGGGGCGGGACCGAACTCCCCGTCGACGCCATCGTCTGGGCCACCGGCTTCCGCCCCGAGGTCGGCCACCTGGCCCCGCTCGGCCTGCGCGAGCCGGGCGGCGGCATCCGCCTGGCCGGCACCCGTGCCGCCGCGGACCCCCGCATCCACCTGGTCGGCTACGGCCCCTCGGCCTCCACCATCGGCGCCAACCGGGCCGGCCGGGCAGTCGCCAACGAGCTCGTGGCCCTCCTCCGGGGCGCGCCGGAGCACGCCGGACTCCCCGTCTGAGCCTGCCCGGCGAACCGGGCAGGAGCGCGCACCCGGCGGCCCACGCCGTCGGCGCGCGCCACGCCTCCGCTCCCCCTGTCCCAACTCGCCGGAGCCGCCCTAGGCTTGCTCCGCACCCGAACAAGGGGGGTCGACCGCGAGTCCGGGATGACCACCGCCGTCCCGGCCTTCGCCCTGCGCGCTGCGCCCCGAACCAGGCACCGGATCCCCGCAGGCGAGGAGCCCCGCCGATGACCACCGCCGTCACCACCCTGCTCACGCCGTACCACCAGGCCCTGCCCAACGCCCAACGGATCTGGCTCGCCGAGCAGTTGCTGGACGAGTCACTGGCCCGCTGCACCTGCCGCCGGGGTGCGGCCCGGCACGCGCGGGAGGCGGTGCACTCCGCCGCGTTCACCGAGCCCTGCGCACCCGCGGGCGCGAGCCCCGCGGAGCTCCTGACGGCGGGCCGCTACCCGATGCTGTTCCTCCTGGTCGAGGACAGCCCGGCCGAGGAGGCCCGCTCCCTCGCCGAACTCCTGCGCGAGCCCGCCCGCCCCACCGGCCCCGGCCCCGGCCCCGGCCCCGGCCCCGGCAGCGCCAGCGGCACCGGCACCGGCACCGGCGAGGCGCGATCCCAACTCGACGCCCTGCTGGCCGACTTCGAGCAACGCGGCCTCCCCACCGGCCGCCTCCTCGCCCTGCTCGCCGAGCTCTGCTCCGCCGTCGCGGCCGAGTCGGCCACCGACCCCGCCGCTCCCCCGCCCTCCCCCGAACAGCTGCGCCGGCGGCGGATGGGCACCATCGGCACCTACCCGTACCTGGAGTGCTGGCGACTGCTGCACGGGCTGCCCCCGGCCGACCCGGGCACGGCGGCCGGGCGGCTCACCGACGCGGCGGTGGAGGCGGTCTACCTGGCCGACGACCTGCTCCGGGCCGACGGCGGTCCGGGCCTGGTCCGCGAGGCTGCCGTCACCCGCTACAACGAACTCGTCCACGAGCTGGCCACCGCCCCGAGCGGCCCCTACCCCGGCCTGCTCGCCCGGGTCGTGGACGGCCGTCTCACCGTCCACCGCGACCTCGCCGCCGCCCGCCGGCCGGGCGCGCCACCGGCCCTGACGGACCGCCTGCACCGGGTGGCGGAAGCCTGGGCCTGACCGGGCGGACGTACGTCAGGCCGTACGTCAGGCAGGTTCGAGCAGGCCCGTCGTCCACTCGCGCTGCTCGGCGGTGTCGGGCACGGCGAGGCCTCGCGCCCGCTCGATCCGCTGCCAGGCGGTGTCCGGGTCGGTGCCGTTCAGGATGAGGAGCCCGGCCGCGAGCAGCGACGAGCGGCCGATGCCGGCCCGGCAGTGGGTGACGATGTGCGCGCCCTCGCGCAGCCGCCCGGCCAGACCGTGCAGGGCGGGCAGGACCGCGCGGTGCTCGGGGACGGTGCGGTCGGGAATCGGGATCGCGACGAACTCCAGTCCGGCCGCCTCGGCGGCACGCGGTTCGTCGGTGAGGCCGAGCTCCTGGAGCTCGGGCCCGGTCAGCGCGCAGACCAGGATGTCGACGCCGCAGTACTTCAGCGCGGCCATCTCGTCCTCGAGCCAGTCGTTGCCGCGAGGCCGGGCCATGGTGCTCAGCCGCCCGGGGCCGGGCAGGTCGATGGTGAAGAGCGAGGGTCGCATGTCGGCGAGCGCTTTCGGTCGTCAGGGTTCGGTGAGCACCGACGGACGGAGGTGGAGCGCCGTGCCGGTGGGCACGGCGTTCCACCTCCCCCTAACTGTAGGTCAGCGGTCGAAGTCGACCGTCACCTGGTCGGTCACCGGGCGGGCCTGACAGGTGAGCACGTAGCCGGCGGCCAGCTCCTTCTCCTCCAGGGCGAAGTTGCGCCGCATCTCGACCTCGCCGCAGGTGACCAGCGCCCGGCAGGTGCCGCAGACGCCGCCCTTGCAGGCGAACGGCAGGTCGGGCCGGGCCCGCTGGGCGCCGTCCAGGATGGAGCGGTCACGCGGCAGCGGCAGGGTGGCCGAGCGGCCGTCGAGCACGACGGTGACTTCGCTCAGCTCCCCGTTCAGCGGCTGCTCCTCCCGCTCGGCGACCGGCTCGTCCTCGGCGTGGAAGAGCTCCTGGTGCACTCGGTCGCCGGGAACCCCCAGCTCGGCGAGGAGCTCCTTGGTGCCGAGCACCATCCCGTACGGGCCGCAGAGCCACCAGTGGCCGACCGCATCGACGTCCACCAGCGCGCCGAGCAGCGCCCGCACCCGCTCCGCGTCGAGCCGGCCGGAGAGCAGCTCGGCGTCCCTGGTCTCCCGGGAGAGCACGTGCAGCAGCTGGAACCGGCCGAGGAAGCGGTCCTTCAGGTCGGCCAGCTCGTCGGCGAACATCACGGTGTCGCTGCGCCGGTTGCCGTAGACCAGGGTGACCTTGGAGGTGGTGTCGGCGGCCAGCACCGAGGCGGCGATCGACAGCATCGGGGTGATGCCGGAGCCGGCGGCGATCAGCACGTGCTCGGCGCCGTCGCCCAGCGGCGGGCTGAACAGACCGGTCGGCGGCAGCACCTCGACGGCCTCGCCGACCCGGGCGTCCCGGACCAGCCACTTGGAGAACAGGCCGCCCGGCACCTCGCGGACGCCGATCCGCAGCGGCTCCCCGACCGGCGAGCAGATCGAGTACGACCGCCGCTCGTCGACACCGTCGACCATCCGGCGCAGCGTCAGCGTCTGGCCGGGGCGGAAGGCGAAGTCCTCGGCGAGCGCGGGCGGCACCTCGAAGGTGACGGCCACGGCGTCCTCGCAGAGCGGCTCGACGGCGGAGATCCGCAGCTCGTGGAAGACGGGCCGGCGGACGGCGGTGGCAGTCACTCAGATCTCCTTGATCCGTTCGAAGGGTTCCCGGCAGGCCCGGCAGCGCCAGAGCGCCTTGCAGGCGGTGGAGCCGAAGCGGGAGAGCTCCTCGGTGTCCTGGCTGCCGCACTGCGGGCAGTCGACCGCGTGCCGGGTCGGGCCGAGCGTGAGCCGGGTCGGCCCCGACGGCTGCGACCCGCCCGGGTGCGGGGGCGCGATGCCCGCCTCGGCCAGCTTGCGGCGGCCGGCCTCGGTGATCAGGTCGGTGCTCCACGGCGGGTCGAGCCGCAGCCGCACCCGGACGTCGCGGTAGCCCGCGCCGCGCAGGCGGCGGTCCACGTCGGAGGCCATCTCGGCGATCGCCGGGCAGCCGGAGTAGGTCGGCGTCAGCCAGGCCGTGACCACGCCGTCCGCCTCCTCGACCTCCGCCAGCACGCCCAGGTCGGCGAGCGTGAGCATCGGCAGCTCGGGGTCGGGCACGGCGGCCGCGACCTCCCAGGCGGCTTCCCGCAGGGTGGTCACCACGTCGCCCCCGGGTGTGCGCGGGCCACCACCTGGAGCTCGGCCAGCAGCGGGCTCAGGTGCTCGGTGTGCACGCCGTCCCGGCCGGCGCGGCCGCCGATCCGGGCCAGCGGCAGGGCCTCGGGCACGGTCAGCCCGGCCTCGGTGACGGCGGCGGCCAGCTCGGCCAGCACCGGCTCGCGCAGCTCGGCCGGGTCGACGCCGAGGCGCAGCTCGACCGCGTGCGCGGTGAACAGCTCGTCCATCAGCGGCCAGACCGCCTCGAGGCCGGCCTGCATCCGGGCCGAGGAGTACGGCGTGCCACCGCCCAGGCGCAGCAGCCAGGCGGTCGCGTACTCGCGGTGGTACGCCAGCTCCTTGACCCCGCGCGCCGCGACGGCGGCCACCACCGGGTCGCCGAAACCGGCCGCGAGGCGCTCGTACAGGGCGTGCCGGGCGGCGGAGAAGACCAACAGCCGGGCGATCGAGTACGCGAAGTCCCCGTTCGGGGTCTCCACCAGGCGGACGTTGCGGAACTCGTGGTCCTCGCGCCAGTACGCGAAGGCGTCCTCGTCGCGGCCGCTGCCGTCGGCCTGGCCGGCCCGGGTGAGCAGCAGGCGGGCCTGGCCGAGCAGGTCGAGGCCGATGTTGCTGAGCGCGACCTCCTCCTCCAGCTCGGGGGCGCGGGTGCACCACTCGATCAGCCGCTGGGCCAGCACGAGCGCGTCGTCGCCGAGCATCAGGCAGTACGCGGCGAGATCGGCGCCGTCCAGGCCGGCCGGCACGGTGGTGTCCACGCCGAGCAGCGGGTCGGCGAAGCCGGTGCCGTAGGCCCAGCGCTCCTCACCCTCGGGGCCGTGGGAGGCCTCGGCGAGGCTCAGGTAGACGTGGTCGTCGGACATGCGGTTCCCCTAGCAGCGGTAGGTGGTCAGATGTGCGGGACGCTCTCGGGGATGTCGTAGAAGGTCGGGTGCCGGTAGACCTTGTCGCCGCTGGGCTCGAAGAACGAGTCGCGCTCGTCGGGCGCCGAGGCGGTGATCGCGGCGGAGGGCACGACCCAGAGGCTGACGCCCTCGTTGCGGCGGGTGTAGAGGTCACGCGCGGCGAGCAGCGCCATCCGGTCGTCGGCGGCGTGCAGCGAGCCGACGTGCACGTGGTTGAGGCCGCGCCGGGGGCGGACGAACACCTCGTACAGCGGCCAGTTCGCCTTCACGGTCTGCTTGTTCTCGCTCAACTCTCGCTCCCCTGCTGCTTCTGCTTCTGCGCGTAGGCGAGGGCCGCCTCGCGGACCCAGGCGCCGTCCTCGTGGGCGGCCCGGCGGCGCTCGACGCGCTGTTCGTTGCACGGGCCCTGGCCCTTGATGACCTGCTTGAGCTCCGACCAGTCGGGCTCGCCGAAGTCCCAGCTGCCGCGCTCCTCGTTCCAGCGAAGCTCCGGGTCGGGGAGGGTGACGCCCAGGTGCTCGGCCTGCGGCACCGACATGTCGACAAAGCGCTGGCGCAGCTCGTCGTTGGTGTGGCGCTTGATCCGCCAGGCCATCGACTGCGCGGTGTTCGGCGAGTCGCCGTCCGAGGGGCCGAACATCATCAGCGAGGGCCACCACCAGCGGTCCACCGCGTCCTGCACCATCCGGCGCTGGGCCTCGGTGCCGCGCATCAGCGTCATCAGCAGCTCGTAGCCCTGCCGCTGGTGGAAGGACTCCTCCTTGCAGATCCGCACCATCGCCCGGGCGTACGGCCCGTAGCTGCACCGGCAGAGCGGCACCTGGTTGCAGATCGCCGCGCCGTCCACCAGCCAGCCGATCACGCCGACGTCGGCGAAGCTCAGCGTCGGGTAGTTGAAGATCGAGGAGTACTTCTGCCGGCCGGAGATCAGCTTCTCGGTCAGCTCGGCGCGGTCCACCCCGAGCGTCTCGGCGGCCGCGTAGAGGTAGAGCCCGTGCCCGGCCTCGTCCTGGGCCTTGGCCAGCAGGATCGCCTTGCGCCGCAGCGAGGGCGCCCGGGTGAGCCAGTTGCCCTCGGGCTGCATGCCGATGATCTCGGAGTGCGCGTGCTGGGCGATCTGCCGGATCAGCGTGGCCCGGTAGGCGTCCGGCATCCAGTCGCGCGGCTCGATCCGCTGCTCGGCGGCCACGACGCTCTCGAAGTACGCCTCAGCGTCGGTGTCGGCCACCGCCGCCGTACTCGTTGCCACTGCTTCCACTGCACCCGCCTCCCGACTGACCGTTCGGTCGGTACCATTGTGTGCGGTGAGGGGCCCGAATGACAAGGGACCACCTCGACAAGGCGCGCTGTGACAGAGTCGGCCCATGCCTTTCGATCACAACGACCACTACCACGACCTGCTGCTGCGCCAACTGCCGCCGGGGAGCCGCACGGCGCTGGACGTCGGCTGCGGCACCGGCCGCTTCGCCCGGCGGCTCGCCGCGCTCGGCCTGGAGGTGGACGCGATCGACCCGTCCGCCGAGGTCATCACGGCCGCGCGGGCCCGGTCCGTGCCGACGGGCGGCGCGCGGCCGCCGCGGTTCCGGCAGGGCGACGTCACCACCGCCGAGCTCCCGGCGGGGCACTACGACTACATCTCCTGCCTGGCGAGCATCCACCACGTGCCGTTCGAGACGGTCACCGCGCTGCGGGCCGCGCTCGCCCCGGGCGGCACGCTGGTGATCCTCGGCTGCCACCCGGAGCACAGCCGCCTGGACTGGGCCTGGAGCCTGGCGGCCGTCCCGGTCAACGCCGCCGCCCGGCTGGTGGTGGCCGCGCTGGAGCGGCTGCGCTCCGCCCGCCGCGAGCCGACCCCGGCCCCGGTGGCGCCGCCCGCCGTGCCGCTGGCCGAGATCCGCCGGGAGGCCGCGGTACTGCTGCCCGGTGCGAGCATCCGGCGGCTGCTGTTCTGGCGCTATCTGCTGGTCTTCCGCAACGACGGCTGACCGCCGGCCCTCCGCGCGGCCGGCGGTCAGCCCTCCACGTAGTGGCGCAGCACGGCCTGGTAGTCGGCGAACTCCGGCGAGGTGTGGAGCTGGCCGGCGCCTTGCTTGAGGTAGACCAGACCGGGGCAGGCCGGCTTGGCGGAGCCGCTCAGGTGCTCGGCTCCGAGCTTTTGGCCCGTCCTGGCCTCGTAGACGGTGACTTCGTACTCGCCCTGGTAGAGCTTGATGCTGTCGGCGGTGAACTTGCAGTCGGCCAGGAACCGGCCCTCGTCCGGGGAGCCGAGGCAGGCGATCAGCTGGACGCGGTGCGGGTCCAGCTTGGCGCCGCTCCAGTAGTCGGGCGCGTCGGCAGGCGGGTAGGCCGCCTGCGGCGAGCCGGACTCGGTGACGGTGAACATCGCCACCGGGTGCGGGCCGGGGCCGGTGTGCGGGGCGGCCTGGGTGAAGTACTTGCGGGCCATGTTGCCGTTGCAGCCGTCCTCGAGGTCCGAGACCCGGCTCAGCGCCTTGTCGCTGGCCTTGGGCTCGAACACCACCCAGTACCCGCCGTACCCGACCGCCCCCACCATGGCCAGCGCCGTCAGCCGCAGGGCCACCGTCACGCCCTTGCCGCGCGGCGCCCCGCCACGCCGCCCCCGGGTGGCGGCCAGACAGACCAGGCAGAGCACCGGCGCGGCCGCCACCAGCGCGAAGACCGAGCCGACGAACGGATTGCCGCCGCCGAAGGCGGTGAACGAGAAGATCACCGAGATACCGACGAGCAGCACGACCAGCACGGCCATGGGACTTGACCCTTCCCCCGAGTTGTCCTGACGTGGTCAGAACCTACCGGGAGCAAGGGAGTGCACGAACACCGGCCCGGGGTGCGGCACTTCACCGGCCGCCCGCACCCCGGGCCGCCCGGCTCAGCTCCGCAGGCGCGGCAGCGGGACGGCCAGCAGGGCCGCCAACAGGGCGATGCGCGGGGCGAGTTGGGTGGTGTCGATGTGCTCGGTCCGGGCGTGGGCACCGGCGCCGACGGCGCCGAGGCCGTCGAGCGTGGGCAGGCCGCGGGCACCGGCCAGGTTGGTGTCACCGGCGCCACCGGCCGGGGCGCCGTCGAGGTGCTGGCCGAGCACCGCCGCGAGCGAACGGACGTGCCGCAGCAGCGGGTTGCCGGAGCGCTCGGGCCAGGCCGGACGGCTGGAGAGCACCTCGGTGCGCACCCGGGCGCCGGGCCGCAGCGCGGTCAGGTGCTCCAGGTTGTCGAGGGTGCGCTGCTGGGCCTCGGCCGTCGCGAACCGCAGCCCCAGCTCCGCCTCCGCACGGCCTGCGACCACGTTCGCCCGGCTGCCGCCGGTGATCCGCCCGGCGTTCAGCTCGGTGCCCGGCAGGCCCGCGAGCCCGCGCACCACGACCAGCTGGTCAACCAGTTCGTCCACGGCGGAGACGCCCTGACCTGCGGCATTGCCGGAGTGAGCCTCCCGGCCGGTGACCGAGAGCCGCACCCGGGTGCTGCCCCGGCGGGCGGTCTTCACCCGGCCGTCCGGGTGCGGCGGCTCCAGGCCCACCACGGCCGCGGCGCCGGGCAGATGGCGCTCGAAGAGCTTGCGGCCGTCAGGGCTGCCGACCTCCTCGTCCGCGACCACGACCAGGCGGACGGTGCGGTGCGGGCGCTGCCCGAGATCCGCCAGCAGGGCCATGGCGCCTTCGAGCAGGGCCAGGCCGGCCTTCATGTCGAGCACGCCGGGGCCGCTGAGCAGCCCGGCCTCCTCCTCCAGCGGCCAGTCGGCGAGCGTGCCCACGGGCCAGACGGTGTCGTGGTGGCCGACCAGCAGCAGGTGCGGCAGGCTCTCGTCCTGCCCGGCCCACTCGAGCACCAGGTGGTCCCCCGCCGGGCCCGGCACCCGCTTGGCCTCGGCCCCGGTGGCCCGGAAGCCCGCGGCCAACTCCTCGGCCAGGCAGTTCAACCGCTCGGCGTCCCCGCTGGGCGACTCGATCGCCACCAGATCGGAGCAGCGGCTGAGGACGGCGGCGGCCAGCGTACGGGCGCGGCTGGTGAGAGCCGTCGGGACGCCGGGCAGGGCGGCCGTGCCGGGGGCGGGCGGCGGGGTCTTCGCCGGGGCCGGGCCTTCGGGCCCGGTTGCGACGGCCGCGGCCTCGGTGGCGCTGGTACTGGTGCCGGTGGTGGTGCCGGTGGTGATGCCGGTGCCGGTAGTGGCGCCAGGGGTCGGACCGCCTGCTGTGTGGGAGCTCAACGCACACCTCCGCGGGCGCCGCAGGTATTCAGCGAGCCGGCGACGGGGCCCCGACGGCGCGTGCCCCCACCGGGTACTCCGTGGGGCAATGCCTGGTGGTACGACCTCGGGCTGGGAAACACTGCGTCCTCCTCGCTCGGCCGGTGGCCCCGGCTCGTCCCGGGGCTCCGGGACGGTGGCCTCGGTGCGTCGATGCTGGGGGGCACGGGTGCAGGGAAGCCGAGGCGAGCCTAGAAGATTCGTTCGTTCCCCTGCGAGGTGGCCTGATACTACGTCGCCTTGGCGAACGGCCGGGGCGGGTGTCCACGCGGGCATCGTCCGAGGGGGCGCCCCGGTCGGTGCGCGCTCCCTTCCCACGATGAACCTCCGCCCCACGAACGGCAGCGCGAAACGGCGATACCCCACCCAACTGCCGCCGACAGGTGACGGCGGCTCAGCCTCCGGGCCCGCCCGGGCGTGGCGCGGGCCCGGTGCGAACCCGTCCCGTTCGATGATGGGCACCAGAACTTTTCGCGCTGTTTCCACCGGATATGCCGGATATCGCCGGTGCGGCGGACCTGACGGAACTCCGCCCGGAGAATCGGAGGTCACACATGGCGGTCGACATCAACGACGCCACGGCGAACAACCGCTTCGAAGCCTGGGTCGACGGCGAACTCGCGGGCTTCGCCGAGTACATCCGCAGCGCCGCGCTCGTGGTCTATCCGCACACGATCGTGGAGCGCGCCTTCGAGGGCCAGGGCATCGGCGCCGCCCTCGCCCGGGCCACCCTCGACGACGCCCGCCGACGCGGACTGCCGGTGCTGGCCACCTGCCCCTTCATCAAGGGCTGGATGATCCGGCACCCCGAGTACGCGGACCTCGCGTACGAGAACCGCAGCCAGGTCAGCGACTGAACCGGGGAGGGGCGATGGGCGAGAAGCAGGCACCGCAGGCGCGGTCCAGGTCGGGGTCGGGGTCAGGGTCGGGGTCGTCTTCGACGTCCACAGCGAAGACGTACGAGGCGGCGGCGGACGAGCAGAGCGGGCGGCCCGGGGTGGCGGTCACCTTCGACTCGGCGGTCTGCCGGCACGCGGCGGAGTGCGTGCGCGGGCTGCCAGA
This sequence comes from Kitasatospora sp. NPDC002227, assembly GCF_040296285.1. Classification (NCBI taxonomy): domain Bacteria; kingdom Bacillati; phylum Actinomycetota; class Actinomycetes; order Kitasatosporales; family Streptomycetaceae; genus Kitasatospora; species Kitasatospora sp. NPDC002227. The sequence goes on along the minus strand of NZ_JBEOWY010000006.1, from coordinate 101,617 downwards.
GGTGTTCGACACCGGGCGGCGGCCCTGGATCACCCCGGAGGCCGCCGATCCCGAACGGGTCGCGGAGGTGGTCCGGCGCTGTCCGACCGGGGCACTGACCTACCGCTTCTCCGACGGCGGCACGGAGCAGCCGGAGCGGCCGACGAGCGTGCGGCGGCTGCCGGACGGGCGGTTGCTGCTGCGCGGCGAGCTGCGGATCGGCGAGGGCGGCCAGCTGCGGGAAGCCACCCGGGCGATGCTCTGCGGCTGCGGCGCCAGCGCGGAGCCGCCGTACTGCGACCGCAGCGGCCCCTGCGGCGGCTGACTGGTGACCGATGACCACTGACGACGGACGGCGGACGGAGAACGGAGAACGGGCGACCGCTGACCGCTGACCGTTAACAGACAACGACCGACAGCTGTCGGATGACAGATATTGAAATCTGTCATCCGACATGCCATAGTCAATATCTGTCAGCCCATGTCTGTTCAGGAGTTCCCCATGACCGCCACCCGCCCCGCCCGCACCACCCTCGGCCGCACCGGCCCCACCACCTCCGCCCTCGGCCTCGGCTGCATGGGCATGTCAGACCTCTATGGCCCCGCCGACGAGACCGAGAGCATCGCCACCGTCCACGCCGCCCTCGACGCGGGCGTCACCCTGCTCGACACCGGCGACTTCTACGGCATGGGCCACAACGAGCTGCTGATCCACGAGGCGCTGCGCGGCCGTAACCGCGAGGACGTCCAGATCAGCGTGAAGTTCGGCGCCCTGCGCGGCGCCGACAACAGCTGGCTCGGCTACAACGCGAGCCCCGCCGCCACCAAGGCGTCCCTCGCCTACAGCCTGCGCCGCCTGCGCACCGACTACATCGACGTCTACCGCCCGGCCCGCCTCGACCCGAACGTCCCGATCGAGGAGACCGTCGGCGCCATCGCCGACCTGGTCAAGGCCGGTTACGTCCGCCACATCGGCCTCTCCGAGGTCGGCTCCGAGACGCTGCGCCGGGCCGCCGCCGTGCACCCGATCAGTGACCTGCAGATCGAGTACTCGCTCATCTCGCGCGGCCTGGAGGCCGAGGTGCTGCCCACCGCCCGCGAGCTGGGCATCGGCATCACCGCCTACGGCGTGCTCTCCCGCGGCCTGCTCTCCGGCCACTGGAGCAACGAGCGCCAGTTCGCCGCGAACGACTTCCGCAGCTTCAGCCCGCGCTTCCAGGGCGACAACCTGACCCACAACCTGACCCTGGTCGAGGCCCTGCGCTCCATCGCCGAGGCGAAGGGCGTCAGCGTGGCGCAGGTGGCCATCGCCTGGGTCGCCTCGCGCGGCGAGGACATCGTGCCGCTGGTCGGTGCCCGCCGCCGGGACCGGCTCGCCGAGGCGCTCGGCGCCCTCGACGTCACCCTCACCCCGGCCGACCTGGCGGCCATCGAGGCGGCCGTCCCCGCAGGTGCGGCGGCCGGCGACCGGTACGCTGCCGCTCAGATGGCTCACCTCGACAGCGAGCGCTGACCGGGAGAGCCCCGCAGGACCGCACCGCCGAACCGCCGCAAGTTAGGACGTACCTCCCCGTGACCTCGGACAGCAGTCTCACCCCCGAGCAGATCCTCGGCGCGGCCGAGGACGTCCTGCGGCGGTTCGGCCCCGCGAAGGCCACCGTCGTGGACATCGCCCGCACCCTCGGCGTCAGCCACGGCAGTGTCTACCGCCACTTCCCCAGCAAGTCCGCCCTGCGTGAGGCCGTGACCCAGCGCTGGCTCGACCAGGCGCACCACGACCTGTACTCGATCGCCGTCGACCGCGGCCCGGCCGTGGACCGCCTGCACCGCTGGCTCGCCACGCTGTTCGCCGCCAAGCGGCGCAAGGCGCTGGAGGACCCCGAGCTGTTCGCCACCTACCTGACCCTGGTGGACGAGCTGAGCTCGGCGGTCGAGGCGCACATCGAGACGCTCATCGAGCAGATCGCCGAGATCATCCAGGACGGCATCCACCAGGGCGAGTTCCGGCCGACCCACGTACGCACCGTGGCCCGCGCGGTCTTCCAGGCGACGGCGCACTTCCACGACCCGGTGCACTCCGCCGAGTGGGCCTCGCCGAACGCCGAGACCGACTTCGAGGCCGTCTGGTCGCTGCTGCTCACCGGCCTCCGCTCACGCTGAGGCCGAAACCGGCGCCGTCACCAACGCTGTCGATCAACTCCCTTGATCCGCGAGGGAGTTCCATGGAAAAGGCTGGCAAAGCCTACTGCCGCCACCCTTGCCGCCCGTCCGAACCCGCCAGTAGCGTCTTGCCCGCACCCGCCCGGCCCAGCGCCGGACGCGTGCGGGCATCCTGCTGTCATGCGCATGGCGGCACCTGCCCGGCCGCCGAGCTGCGCCCCCGCAGCCGCGGAGCACCTCGCACCAGCGCAACCCGCACACCGGTCCGCGGCCACCAGCCGCGCCCCACCCGCACGTGCCGAGATCCGCACCGGGCCCGTCCCGCCGGCGGCACCCCCACCGGCGTCCCCGGGCCCGCCCCACGGAGGGTTGACCCTTGCGCACCTTCACCCCCAGCAGCCCCACCAGAGTCCGCCGCCTGCTCGCGGCGCTGCCCGCCCTCGCCATGGCGGCGACCGGCCTGATGGCCACCGCCGCCACCGGCGCCCAGGCGGCCGCCACCCCGGCGACCCACCCGGTGACCACCAAGCGCGTCTGCGCCGCCCCCACGCACCCCGGCCAGATGGCCTGTCTGGCCCTGGCCCGCACCGACCTCGCCCCGCAGGGCAGGCTCGCGCCGAACCTGCTCCCGTCCGGCTACGGCCCGAGCGACCTGACCAGCGCCTACAAGCTGCCCGCCGGCGGCTCCGGCCAGACCGTGGCGATCGTCGACTCCAACGACGACCCCAACGCCGAGTCGGACCTCGCCACCTACCGATCGACCTACGGCCTGCCCGCCTGCACCACGGCCAACGGCTGCTTCAAGAAGGTCGACCAGCGCGGCGGCACCAGCTACCCGAGCGCCGACAGCGGCTGGGCGGGCGAGATCTCGCTCGACGTCGACATGGTCAGCGCCGTCTGCCCCTCCTGCCACATCCTGCTGGTCGAGGCCGACAGTGCGACCATGGACAACCTCGGCGCGGCCGTGAACACCGCCGTCTCGCTGGGCGCGAAGTACGTCTCCAACAGCTACGGCGGCTCGGAGGACTCCACCGACCCGGCCTCCGACAGCTCGTACTTCAACCACCCGGGCGTGGCCATCACCGTCTCCTCCGGTGACTCGGGCTACGGCGTCGAGTACCCCGCCGCCTCCCAGTACGTCACCGCCGTCGGCGGCACCAGCCTGAGCCGCAACTCCAGCACCCGTGGCTGGACCGAGTCCGTCTGGGGCACCAGCTCCGGCGGCAACGGCGCGGGCTCCGGCTGCTCCGCCTACGACGCCAAGCCGAGCTGGCAGCACGACACCGGCTGCGCCAAGCGCACCGTCGCCGACGTCTCCGCCGTCGCCGACCCGGCCACCGGCCTGGCCGTCTACCAGACCTACGGCGGCTCCGGCTGGGCCGTGTACGGCGGCACCAGCGCCTCCTCGCCGATCGTCGCGGCCGTCTACGCCCTCGCGGGCGCCCCGGCGGCGGGCAGCAGCCCGGCCTCCTTCCCGTACGCGCACGCCTCCTCGCTGTTCGACGTGACCAGCGGCGCCAACGGCAGCTGCTCGCCGAGCTACCTGTGCACCGCGGCCGCCGGCTACGACGGCCCGACCGGTCTCGGCACCCCGAACGGCACGGCGGCCTTCACCTCCGGCTCCACCGGCGGCAACACCGTGACCGTGAACAACCCGGGCAACCAGTCCACCGCCCAGGGCAGCGCGGCCAGCCTGCAGATCTCCGCGAGCGACTCGGCCTCCGGCCAGACCCTCGGCTACAGCGCGAGCGGCCTGCCCGCCGGCCTGTCGATCAACTCCGGCACCGGCCTGATCAGCGGCACGGCCTCCACGGCCGGCACCTACAACGTCACCGTGACGGCCACCGACACCACCAGCGCCTCCGGCTCGACCTCCTTCACCTGGACGGTCACCGGCGGCGGCAGCGGCTGCCCGCCGGTCAACCTGCTCGGCAACGCGGGCTTCGAGACCGGCTCGGCCAGCCCGTGGACGGCCACCGCCGCGGTCATCGACAACTCCAGCAGCGAGCCCGCCCACTCCGGCAGCTGGAAGGCCTGGCTGGACGGCTACGGCACCTCGCACACCGACTCGATCAGCCAGTCCGTCAAGCTCCCCTTCGGCTGCCACGCGAGCCTGAGCTTCTGGCTCCACATCGACACCTCGGAGTCCGGCACCACGCCCTACGACAAGCTGACCGTGACGGCCAACTCCACCACGCTGGCGACCTTCACCAACGTCAACGCCGCCGCCGGCTACACCCTGCGCACCTACGACCTCTCCTCGCTCGCGGGGCAGACGGTGACCGTCAAGTTCAACGGGGTCGAGGACTCCTCGCTCCAGACCAGCTTCGTGGTCGACGACACCGCCGTGAACGTCTCCTGACCTCCTGAAGCAATGCAGAGGGGCCGCAACGCAGTTGCGGCCCCTCTGTCGGTTCCCGGGTCAGTTGCGCGAGTTGCCGAAGAAGATCCGGTACAGCACCAGCAGCACGAAGGAGCCGGCGATCGCCGCGCCCCAGGTCGCCGGGTCCCAGAAGTGCTTGGCCACCGCGTGGTGGAGGAACCTGCTCGACAGCCAGCCGCCCACGAACGAGCCCGCGATGCCGATCAGCGTGGTGACCACCAGGCCGCCCGGGTCACGGCCGGGCAGCAGGATCTTGGCGATCCCGCCGGCGATCAGGCCGAGGATGATCCAACTGACGATACCCATGACGTGTCTCCCTGTCTGCGCCGCGCCGCCCCTACCGCGGCCCCCCGGCCAAGCTTTCCCTGTTCCACCCACCTGGACGCACGTTCCACCGCCCCGGTTGCAGCGGGCCCGCCGGCCGAGCGCCCCCGGGTGCCGCCCGACCGGGAAAGCGTGAGAGGGTCGGGCACCGACAGGCTGGGAGAGGAGCACCGGATGAGCGCCGGGCGGGTGCTGGTGGCGGACGACGACGCGGCCATTCGCCGTTCGCTCGAGCGCGGGCTGCGCCTGAGCGGCTTCACCGTGCAGCTGGCGGCCGACGGACCGGCGGCGCTGGCCGCCCTCACCGGGGCCGTCGCGCCGGACGTGGTGGTGCTCGACGTCTCGATGCCCGGCCTGACCGGCACCGAGGTCTGCCGCACGCTGCGCGCCCGCGGCGACGAGACCCCCGTGCTGATGCTCTCGGCCCTTGACGAAGTCGCCGACCGGGTCGCCGGACTGCAGGCCGGGGCCGACGACTACCTGGTCAAGCCCTTCGCCCTGGAGGAGCTGGTGCTGCGGCTGCAGGCTCTGCTGCGCCGCCGCCCGGCCCCGGCCGGCCCCGCCGACCTGCTGCGCGCCGGCCCGCTCACCGTCGACCCGGCCACCCGGCAGGTGCACCAGGACGGTGTCGAAGTCCGGCTCACCCGGCGGGAGTTCGAGCTGCTGGAGCAGCTGGTACGCAACGCCGGGATCGTGCTCACCCGGGACCAGCTGCTCGACCGGGTCTGGGGCTACGACTTCGACGTCCGCACCGACGCCGTGGACACCTTCGTCAGCTACCTGCGCCGCAAGCTGGAGGCGGGCGGACGCCCCCGGCTGATCCACACCGTGCGGGGCGTCGGCTTCGTACTGCGCCTGCCGGAGACCCCTGGAGCCGCCCGATGAAGCTCGCCACCCGGATCGCGCTCTCCGTCACCGTGGTCATCCCGCTGCTCGTCCTGATCGCCGGCCTCGCCGTGCTCGGTCTGGTCAGCCGCGATCTGCACAGCCAGCAGGACGCCCGCCTGCAGGACCGCGCCGCCACCGTGCTGCCCGACATCCGGGCGCTGCTGAACGCCGACCGCACCGGCCGCCCCAAGGTGGAGCAGAACCAGCACCGCAAGGTGCTCGACGACGCCCTGGACGCCGGGATCGAGCTGGAGAGCGCCGACGGCACGGTGGTCCTCTCCGGCGGTCCGCAGCCCGCCGACGCCGCCCGGCTGGCCGCCGAGACCCCCGGCGGCCCGGTCACCGTCCGCGCCAAGGGCCACAGTTGGCGGATGTACGCGGTGCAGGTGACCGGCCAGGCGCCGGGCACGCTGCGGCTGTTCGCCCCCGGCACGGCCACCGATCCGCAGCTGGTGGCCGTCCGCCACCGGGTGTTCTTCGTCGCCCTGGTGGCCGCGCCGGTCTCCGGGCTGCTGGCGTACGCGCTGGCCGGGCGGGCCACCGCCTCGGTGCGCCGGCTCAGCCGCCGGGCCGCCGAGCTCGACCCCCGGGCCGGGGCCGCCGCCTTCCCCGTCACTCCGGTGCGGATCGCCGAGGTGGACGAACTCACCCGCTCCATCGCCCAGTTGCTCACCCGCTACGACGAGCAGGCGGCCCGTACCAGCCAGGCCCTGGAGACCGCCCGATCGTTCTCCGCGACGGCCTCGCACGAGCTGCGCACCCCGCTGATGAGCATGCGCACCGACCTGGACGTACTGGCCGCCCACCCCGGCCTCCCGGCCGAGGAGCGGGCCGAGATCGTCCAGGACCTGCAGCGCGACCACGCCCGGATCCTCGAACTGCTCACCGCCCTGCGGATGCTGGCCCAGGGCGAGCTGGTGGAGGTCTCGGCCTTCGCCCCCCTCGACCTCGCCGAGCTGGTGGACTCCGCCGTGGGCACCGCCCGCCGGTCCCACCCCGAAGCCGCGATCGAGGCCGAACTCGCCGCCGAGGCCCGGCTGTTCGGCTGGGAGGCCGGGCTGCGCATCCTGGTGGCCAACCTGCTCACCAACGCCGTGGTGCACGGGCACCAGCCCGGCGCGCCCTCCCAGGTCCGAGTACGGCTGACCCTCGAGGGGCCGGCGGCCGTCCTGACCGTGGACGACCACGGCCCGGGCATCCCGCCCGCCGAACGGGAGGCCGTCTTCCGGCGGTTCCACCACCGCCCCGGCAGCCCCGGCTCGGGACTCGGTCTCACCCTGGTCGCGCAGCAGGCCGCCCTGCACCGCGGCACCGTCACCGTCACCACCCCGCCGGACGGCACCGGCACCCGCTTCGAACTCCGCCTCCCGCTCCCGCAGTCGGACGCGCCGACCCTGCAGCTGCCCAGTGTCCGCGGCTGGCTGTGAACCGGCCCCGGAACCCACAGAGATTCCACAAGAACGGGGTCTAGCGTCCCTTCTCGTTGGACCGCCCGACCGGGCCGGCAACGAAGGAGAGACCGTGATGAACCGTCGTACCGCCGCCGTGACCGCCGCCGCGGCCCTGGCCGGGGCGCTGCTCGCCACCGCCCCCGCGCAGGCCGACACCGGCACCGCCTCGCCCACGGCCTCGGCCACCAAGGAGGCCAAGGCGCCCAAGAGCGACGGCGCCAAGCAGATCTGCAAGCGCCTGCCCAAGACCGAGGCCCGGATCGACGCCTCCCTCAAGCGCCTGAACGGCGACAACACCGTGGCGGGCTCGGTCGCCCGCCTCGAGCAGCGGGTGGCCGACGCCAAGGCCGCCGGGCACACCGAGATCTACACCTACCTCAACGACCGGCTGACCTTCCGCAAGAGCCTGGTGCCGACCCTGCAGACCCGGCAGGACGACCTCAAGTCGGTGGCCTCCTGGTGCGCCGCCCAGGGCTTCGGGACGGATGCCAAGTGACCCGTACCACTGCTGCCCTGGCCGCCTTCATGCTCGGCGCCGGGCTCTTCCTGACCGCCTGCGGCCCGACCCACGAGGGCGCCGGCCAGGCCAAGCCGGCCGGCAACAGCTCGGCCGACACCCAGCAGCTGCAGCAGATGCAGCAGAAGGTGGACAGCGCCGAGAGCGCCGCCGCCCAGGCGGAGAGCGACGCCACCCAGAACAACTGAGCGCCGACGGCCCGCCCCCTCTCCCCGGGGGCGGGCCGTCCCGCTTGCCGGACACCGGCGTCCGAACGATGGACGGTGCTTGACCGTCGCCGCACGCTCGGTCACGATCAGCGCATGGACACCGGCACCCATCTGGTCTGCCGCCTGCACGTCGATCTGCGACGCCAGGCGAGCGACATGTGTGCCCGCTGACGGTTCGTCCCCTGTCCGCCCTGTGACCGCACCCAGGGTCTGACCGCGCCTGCCCGCGCACCCCACCGTCCGCCGCCGCACACCCGCCCGAGGTGCCTCATGACCGTGACCACCCTGCCCGCGCCCTCCCCCACCGCCCTCTCACCCGCCACGCTGCGCACCATCGTCAAGGAACTGGCCGACCGGCCCGAGGCCTGGCTGCACCGCGTCCGCCTGCAGGCCGGGGAGCGCTGGTACGAACGGCTGACACTCACCGAGGACCACGAGGTCTGGCTGATCAGCTGGCTGCCGGGGCAGTCCACCGGCTTCCACGACCACGGCGGCTCGCGCGGCGCCTTCGCGGTGGCGCTCGGCGAGCTGGAGGAGTACCACTTCGGCACCGAGGGCGCGCTGCTCAGCCACCGGGCCGGGCCCGGCACCGCCCGCTCCTTCGGGCCCGACTACCTGCACGACCTGCGCAACACCGCCACCGGGCCGGCCGTCACGCTGCACGCGTACTCGCCCCCGCTGAGCGAGATGACACGCTACGAACTGCGGGCCACCGGGCTGGCCCGCACCGCGACGGAAGGGCCGCAGCAGTGGTGAGCACCGTGGAACAGCTGGTCGAACGAGCCCGCGCCGGGGTGCACCGGCCCGGCCCGCAGGAGGCGTACCAGGCGTACCGGCGAGGCGCCCTGCTGGTGGACATCCGCCCCGAGGCCCAGCGGGCCCGCGAGGGATCGGTCCCCGGCGCCCTGGTGATCGAGCGCAACGTCCTCGAATGGCGGCTCGACCCGGCCGGCAGCCACCGCATCCCGGAGGCCACCGGCCACCACATCGAGGTGATCGTCCTCTGCTCCGAGGGCTACGCCTCCAGCCTGGCCGCGGCAAGCCTGCGCGAGCTCGGCCTGACCCGCGCCACCGACCTCGACGGCGGCTTCGTCGCCTGGGCAGCGGCCGGTCTGCCCACGGCCTGACAGCGTGTCGCTGCGCACACAAGGTTTCCGCTGGTCACCCCCAGGGAATGCGCAACCGGTCCCGACACACTGTCGGACTGTCAGCTCGGTACCGTGCATGGAAGTTTAGGATCGGTTCGTGATCAGATTCGACGGCGCGGCCAAGCGCCACCCCGACGGGACGGTTGCCGTCGAGGGGCTCGACCTGGATGTGCCCGCCGGGCGAATAACCGTACTCGTGGGGCCCTCGGGGTGCGGCAAGACCACGCTGCTGCGGATGGTCAACCGGATGGTGGAGCCGACCTCGGGGCGGGTGCTGCTCGACGGGGCGGACGTCGCCGGGCTGCCGGCCGCGAAGCTGCGGCGCGGGATCGGGTACGTGATCCAGCAGGCCGGGCTCTTCCCGCACCGGCGGGTGATCGACAACATCGCCACCGTGCCGCGCCTGCTCGGCTGGGACCGCAAGCGGGCCCGGGCCCGGGCGGCGGAGCTGCTCGAGCTGGTCGGCCTGGCGCCCGAGACGGCCCGGCGGTACCCGTTCCAGCTCTCCGGCGGCCAGCAGCAGCGCGTCGGGGTGGCCCGCGCACTGGCGGCCGACCCGCCGGTGCTGCTGATGGACGAGCCGTTCAGTGCCGTCGACCCGGTGGTCCGCGCCGGGCTGCAGGAGGAACTGCTCCGCCTGCAGAGCGAGTTGAACAAGACCGTGCTGTTCGTGACCCACGACATCGAGGAGGCCGTCCGGCTCGGCGACCAGATCGTGGTGCTGCGCGAACACGGCCGGATCGCCCAACTCGCCGACCCGCACACCCTGCTGACCGCACCGGCGGACGAAGGCGTGGCAGCCTTCCTCGGCCGTGACCGGGGCCTGCGCGGGCTCGGCCTGCGCCCGGCCCGGACCGTCGCCGTCCGGCCGCTCAACGGCAGCGCCGTCCAAGGCGATTGGAAGCTCACCACGGACTCGGCGGGCCGTGCCACCGGCTGGCTCCACGCCGACGGCCGCCGTCAGGACGCACCGGCCTTCCACCCCGCCGCCGACACCCTGCGGGTGGCGCTGGACGCCGCCGTGCTCTCCCCCACCGGACTGGCCGTCGCGGTGGACACCGAGGGCCGGGCCGTCGGGCTGGCCGACCGCGCGGCCGTACTCGCGGCCCTCGCCGAGGACGCCCATGGACGGTGAACCGCTCGTCCGCTGGAAGTGGCTCGGCGACCACCTGGGCTACCTGTGGTCGCTCACCCTCGACCACGCGGGGCTGGCCCTGCTGCCGGTGCTGATCGCCCTGCTCGTCGCGCTCCCGCTCGGCCTGCTCTGCGCCCGGCTGCCGCGGCTCTACCAGCCGCTGGCCGCCGTGTTCAACGTGGTCTACGCGCTGCCCTCGCTGGCCGTCTTCGTGGTGCTCATCCCCTACACCGGGCTGGCCACCAAGGCCACCGTGATGGTGCCGCTCACCTGCTACGCCCTCGCGGTGCTGCTGCCCACCACGGTGGAGGGCCTGCGCTCGGTGCCCGAGTCGGTCCGCCAGGCCGCAACCGCGATGGGCTACGGCCCCTGGCGACGGCTGGCCGCCGTCGAACTGCCCGCCGCGGTACCGTACTTGATCTCCGGCCTGCGGGTGGCCGCCGTCTCCTCGATCTCGCTGGCCGCCGTCGGCGCGCTGGTCGGCCAGGGCGGGCTCGGCTACCTCTTCATCGACGGCTTCCAGCGCACTTTCACCACCGTGATCCTGGCCGGCATCGTGCTGGTGGCCCTGCTCGCCCTGGCCACCGACCTGCTGCTGGTCCTGGCCCGGCGGCTGCTCGCCCCCTGGGCCGTCCGCGAGAAGGGGGCGGCCCGGTGAACTGGCTCGGCTGGCTGAACACCTTCTTCACCGACCCCGCCCGGCACAGCGGACCGGACGCCATCACCCACCGGATCGCCGAGCACCTGGCCTTCTGCGGCGAGGCGCTGCTCTGGTCCGTCCTGCTGGCCGTGCCGCTCGGGCTCCTGATCGGCTACACCGGGCGCGGGGCCGTCGCCGTGACGGCGCTGACCGGCGTGGCCCGCGCGCTGCCCACCCTGGGCCTGGTCACCCTCACCGTGCTGCTCGCCGGGGTCGGCGGCACGGCGGTCCTCGTCCCGCTGGTCGCCCTGGCCGCGCCGCCGCTGCTGGTCGCCACCGTCGAGGGCATCCGGGGCACCGACCCGGAGGTCCGCGACGCGGCCCGGGGCATCGGCCTGACCCACCGTCAAGTCCTGTTCGGCGTCTGCCTGCCCGCCGCCCTGCCCACCCTGGTCGCCGGGCTGCGCACCGCGACCGTCCAGGTGATCGCCACCGCGACGGTGGCCGCGTACGTGGGCCTCGGCGGCCTCGGCCGGTACGTCATGGACGGGCTGGCCACCAAGGACTTCCCCGCGACGGCGGGCGGTGCGCTGCTCGTGGTGCTCCTCGCCGTCGCCGCCCAGCTGCTCTTCGCGGCGCTGCTGCGCTACGGCCTGCCGCCGGGCCTGCGCGCCCAGCGCCGGGCCGCCCGGCGCGGCTGAACCCACTCCATCCCCTCGTAAGGACTCCTGCCATGACCTCGCGTGCGCTCCGCACCGCCACCGCGCTCTCCGCCGCCGCCCTGCTGCTCGGCGCCGCCGCCTGCTCCTCCTCGGGCGGCAGCAGCGATCCGCTGGGCGCCAAGTCACCCACAGCGTCATCCTCAGGGGGCAGCGGGAAGACGGTCGTGGTCGGCTCGGCCAACTTCCCCGAGAACGTGCTGCTGGCCTCGATCTACTCGCAGGCGCTCAAGGCCAAGGGCGTCAAGGTCGAGGAGAAGTTCAACATCGGCAGCCGCGAGGTGCTCTACGGCCAGCTGGAGAGCGGGGCGCTCGGCGTGCTGCCCGAGTACAACGGCGCGCTGCTCAGCTACCTCGACCCGAAGACCACCGCCACCGGCACCCAGGCGGTCGACGCCGCACTGCTGCAGAAGCTGCCCGCCTCGCTGACCGTGCTCGACCCGTCGGCGGCCGAGGACAAGGACTCGCTGACCGTCTCGCAGGCCACCGCCGACGCCAAGCACCTGAAGTCCATCGCCGACCTGGCGGCGGCCGGCCAGCTGACGGTGGGCGGGCCGCCGGAGTTCAAGTCCCGCAAGGAGCAGCAGTTCAAGGACGTCTACGGGCTGACCTTCAAGGAGTGGAAGCCCACCGGCGACACCACGGCCAACGCCATCAAGGACGGCACGGTGGACGTCGGCAACGTCTTCACCACGGACCCGAAGATCGTGCAGCTGAAGCTGGTCACCCTGGCGGACCCGAAGAACCTCTTCAGCTCGCAGAACGTGATCCCGCTGGTCAACAAGTCCGCCGTGGACGCGACCACCACCGCCACCCTCAACGCCGTCTCCGGCAAGCTCGACACCGCCGGGCTGACGGCGCTGATGAAGCGGGTCGCGGTGGACAAGGACGACCCGTCGGCCGTGGCCAAGGACTGGCTGAAGGCCAACGGGCTGGGCTGACGGAATGCCGCGAGGGGCGCGAGCTGCTGCTCGCGCCCCTCGGGCATGTCTTGGTCCGGCTCAGTACCAGTGGTGGTTCTGCCAGAACGACCAGGCGGCGTTCGGCGAGCCGTAGCGGCTGTTCATGTAGTCCAGGGCCCAGCGGATCTGGGTCTCCGGGTTGGTGCGCCAGTCGCTGCCCTGGGAGGCCATCTTGGAGCCCGGCAGGGCCTGGGCCAGGCCGTAGGCGCCGGAGGAGGCGTTGGTGGCCTTGATGTTCCAGCTGCTCTCGTGGCTGATGATGTTGCTGAAGGCGGCGAACTGGTCGGCCGGGACGATGCTCTTGGCCAGCGCCTTCACACCGCTCGGGCTGGTGTCGGAGACGTCCAGCGCCGGGCGCTCCTCGGAGCGGGAGGCGGCCTGCGGCTGCTCGGCGGGGGCCGGGGCGGCCGGAGCCGGGGCGGCGGGGGCCTGAGCAGCGGGGGCGGCCGGAGCCGGGGCGGCGGGAGCGGCCGGGGCCTGGGGGGCCGGGGTCTGGGCGGCCGGGGCGGCGGCAGCGGCGTTGACCTTGGCGGGGGCGTGGTCCTCGGGCAGTGCCACCGCCACGGCGGAGGCGGCACAGGCGGTCGCCAGACCGGCGGCGGCCACCACGAGGGTGGAGCGTCGGCGCATGGCGGCGGTGAGGGACTTACGCATGGAGTGTGGCCTTCCTGGACCGGGCGGGGCCCGGTCGGGTTGGTCCGGCCACGGGCACAGCGCGGCATGGCGGCGTGGCGCCGTCTGCTGCGGGGTGTGCCGGTGACCGTGGGGGCACCCAGCGGTACCGGCCCTCATGGGGCCGCGTACGGGTGCCGGACGATTCGCGCTCCCCCATCTCCGGCCCGGTCCGAAGACCGGCGCCGACCGGGCGGAGCGCCTTGCGACTCCACCAATGTGCCTGCCCCGCCGACGGGTATCAACCACCCCCTGCTACGACCCCGCGTCGTAGTCACGGGGCCCGCCTTGGCTTCCTCGACCCCGGCCTCGGGCCGCCCCCTGAGCCTCCGCCGCCCCCGGCGAGGCAGCTACTACGCCGGATCGTTGCTTGGATTGCCCTGTGGCTGGTGTCACCGGCTGGACCCTCCGATTCTCACCCCGAGTGAGCGTCACACCACCGAAATATCGTTGCCCGCCTCCTCGCACCCTCGAAATCCTGCCGCCCATGACCTCACAGCCGGCCATCGACCCCGCCCTCCTCGCCTACTACGACCTGGGCCGCGAACAGTCCCGCCTCCACCACGGCCACGACCGCCTGGAGTACTGGCGCACCCAGGACGTCCTGCGCCGCCTGCTGGGCCCCGCCCCGCTACGGGTACTGGACGTCGGCGGCGGCGCGGGGGCACACGCCGAGTGGCTCGCGGCCGACGGCCACCGCGTGGACCTCCTCGACCCCGTCCCCCTCCATGTGGCCCAGGCCGCCGAGCTGCCCGGCGTCACCGCCCGGCTCGGCGACGCCCGCGCGCTGGACGTGCCGGACGCCGCGTACGACGCCGTGCTGCTCCTCGGCCCGCTCTACCACCTGCCCGACCGGGCCGACCGGATCCGCGCCCTGGCCGAGGCCCGCCGGGCCGTCCGCCCCGGCGGGTTGGTGGTGGCCGCGACCATCAACCGGTACGCGAGCCTGCACGACCACCTCCGCCGTGGCGGGTACTTCGACCCGCGAACCAGGGGGCAGATCGACGCCACCACCGAGTCCGGCCTGCTCGGAGCCGCTCCCAGCGGCTTCACCACGGCCTATTTCCACCGGCCCGCCGAAGTCCCCGGGGAGTTCCACGACGCCGGCCTGACGACCACCGGCCAGTACGGCCTGGAGGGCGCCGCCTGGCTGCTCGGCTCGGTCAACGACCACCTCGACGACCCCGGCCGGCGCCGGATCGTCCTCGACGCGCTGCGCCGTACCGAGGCCGAGCCCTCACTCCTGGGCGTCAGTGGCCACCTACTGACCGCTGCCCGGACCTGAGCCGACGGTGCGTCCGGCCGGGGCGCCCCCCGGCGCCCCGGCCGGACGGCGGCATTCCGCCGCTATTCGCACACCCGGCCGATCATTCCGGATCACGCCACCGGCAGCAACCGAGTTGGCCACACCCGCCGCCGCCATCAGGGACGTTGACGAACTGTTAGGGGCCTTGACAGATCAGTGGTCCAGACCAACCATAGGCGTTGTCAATCCGACCGGGCATTGCATCGTGGGGGTGTGAACACCGGCCGGCCGTGCTGTCGCACCGCCGTACCACCCCTGCGTCTCCCGAGTCAGGCCCTGTCCTGCCGTCATGCCCGGATCCGGGCGAACGGCGTTCACCCACATGTCTGTTGGAGCACTCATGCGCCTTCGCAGATCCATCCGGTCCTTGCTGACCAGCGGCGTCACGCTGGCCGCCGCCCTCGGCGTCGCGGTCGTCGGCGGTGGCACCGCCCAGGCCGCCGCCACCCCGCTGCCGCAGCACGTCTTCGCCCCGTACTTCGAGGCCTGGACGGGGGCGAGCCCGGCGGCGCTGTCGCAGCAGTCCGGTGCCAAGTACCTGACCATGGCGTTCATCCAGGCCGCCAGCAAGGGCTCCTGCACGGCGTACTGGAACGGCGACACCGGCCTGCCGATCAACCGGAGCAGCTTCGGCTCCGACATCGCCACCATCCGGGCGAACGGCGGCGACGTCATCCCCTCCTTCGGCGGCTACACCGCCGACAACACCGGCACCGAGATCGCCGACAGCTGCACCGACGTCAACTCGATCGCGGCGGTGTACCAGAACCTGATCACCACCTACGACATCAGCCGGATAGACCTCGACATCGAGGACAACTCGCTGACCAACACCGCCGGGATCGACCGCCGCAACAAGGCGATCAAGGTGGTCGAGGACTGGGCGGCGGCCAACGGCCGTTCGGTGCAGTTCTCCTACACCCTGCCGACCACCACCAGCGGGCTGGCCGCCAGCGGGCTCAACGTGATCAAGAACGCCGTCTCCAACGGCGCCCGGATCGACGTGGTCAACCAGATGACCTTCGACTACTACGACGGCGCCACCCACAACATGGCGACCGACACCCAGACCGCGAGCACCGGGCTCTACAACCAGCTGGCCAAGCTCTACCCGAGCAAGACCCCTGCCCAGCTGTGGGGTTCGATCGGCATCATCGAGATGCTCGGCATCGACGACTTCGGCGCGGGCGAGACCTTCACCACCGCCGACGCCACCTCGGTCTACAACTGGGCCACCAGCAAGGGCGTCAACACCCTGTCGTTCTGGGCCCTCCAGCGCGACAACGGCGGCTGCGTGGGCACCGCGGGCAGTGACTCCTGCTCCGGAATCGCCCAGGGCACCTGGGACTTCAGCCACATCTTCGAGCCGTTCACCACGGGCGGCGGCCCGGTGCAGAACGACTTCTCGCTGAGCGCCTCCCCCGCCGCCGGCTCGGTCGTCGCGGGCGGCTCCGCCACCGCGACCCTGGCCACCGCCGTCACCTCCGGCACCGCCCAGTCCGTCGCCCTCAGCGTGAGCGGCGCCCCCGCCGGAGTCACCGCCACCCTCAACCCCGGCACCGTCCAGGCCGGTTCCAACGCCACCCTCACCATCACCACCACCAGCGCCACAGCCCCCGGTAGCTACCCCCTCACCATCACCGGCACCGCCGCCTCCGCCACCCACACCACCACCTACACCCTGACCGTCACCGGGGCGACCGCCTCGGGTCTGGTCAACGGCGGTCTGGAGAGCGGGAGTCTGAGCCCCTGGACCTGCCAGAGCGGCGGCGCGGTGGTCACCAGCCCGGCGCACAGCGGCAGTTACGCGCTGCAGGCGGCGGCCACCGCCGGGCAGACCGGTGAGTGCGACCAGGTGGTGACGCTGGCGCCCAACACCAAGTACACGCTGACCGCCTGGGTGCAGGGCAGCTACGCCTTCCTCGGCGTCAGCGGCGGGGCCACGGCCTCCACCTGGACCTCCGCGAGCGGCTGGACCAAGCTGAGCGTGCCCTTCACCACGGGCGCCAACGGCCAGGTCACGGTCTACCTGCACGGTTGGTACAGCCAGGGCAGCGTCTACGGCGACGATTTCGCCATCGCCTGAGCACAGCCCGTCCCACCGGTGCCCCGGCCAATGTGCCGGGGCACCGGCAGTTGGTCAGGAGTGCGTGTAGCGGCAGCCGACACCCTCGTCAGGGTCGCCCACCGTGACGGCGAGGACGAGCTCACCGTGGGAGCTCTTGGCCAGGTCGACCACACCCCGGTGGGTGCCGACCGCGACATGGAGCGAGGTCGGAGTCTCCCCCTGCAGGACAGCTTCGAACTCCCAACTGCCGGTGCCGGAGAACCGGGTGGTGATCTTGAGGTCCTCCTCGGCGGCGGGGAAGTCCTTGACCGTGATGGCCTGGCCCGGCCCCAGCACCAAGGTGGAGTCGCAGTCGCCGGTCCACGTCCCGGTCAGCTGATCGAGAGTCACCGGCTTGCCGTAGAGCTCCAGACCTCCGGTCAGCGCGGCGCAACCGGTCAGCCCGAGCACAGCGGTCAGAACTACGGCAGCCGAACGGGATATGCGCATGTCGGGGGCCTCCTGGGTGCGAGCGGGGTCAGATCATTGCACGGCCACCGGAGTTAACGATCATCAGGGTGTACGGCCCATCGGATTCGTCCCGAACCGCTGGTCCTATGATCTGCTCCCATGGATCAGGCGAGTGGACACGGGTGGGCGGCGACGGCCGGGGGCAGCCCCGAGCCGGACTGGGCGGCACTCGCCGAGCAGCACGAGCAGGAGGGCCGCCGCCGCAAGCAGCGGCAGGTGATCGGTGCCGTGGTGGGTGCCACGCTGGTGATCGGCGGGATCACGGCCACCGCGGTCGGCGTCGCGGGGAAGGACGTCGCGGGGAAGGACAGCGGCAAGAACTCCGCAGCCCCCGCCCAGCCGGGCCCAGGCCCGGCGGCCGGCAGCGACCCCAGCCTCGCCCACGGCTTCACCGCGAGCACGAGCGCGACCCCGGACGCCACCGCGAGCACCGGCGCGGCCCCGAGCGCCACCGCGAGCAGCGCGACGAGTGCCGGGCCCGGCAGCGCCGCCCCGTCGCCGAGCAGCGGCCCGGCCGCACCGCCCGGCACCCGGCCCGACCCGCTGACCGTGATCTCCGCGGCGGGCACCGACACCGCCCCGCTCGACCCGGCCGGTCTCTTCCCCGACCAGACCCTGAGCGTCGGCGGCCGCAGCTGGAAGCGGATCACCACCGCGACCACCGTGCCCTGCTGGAAGGGCACCACCGGCGGCCTGGGCGACGTCCTCGCCGCCCAGGGCTGCCAGAGCCTGCTGCGCGCCACCTACGCCTACGGCAACAGCGCCGTCACCGTCGGCGTCGCGGTCTTCGACCACCGAGCCCGGGCCGACGCCGTCCAGTCCGCCTACAAGGGCCAGGTCCAGGGCCTGGTGACGGCCGGTTCGATCTCCTTCTGCACCAGCGCCGGCTGCGCGGGCACCCACGGCGCGATCGGCCGCTACCTCTACCTCACCGTCGCCGGCACCCTCAAGCCCGGCGGCACCACAGCCGACCCCACCGCCACCACCGCCGCCCCCGCCTTCGGCACCACCGCCCGCGACCACCTGCTGGCCCGGGGCCGTTAGGGCCGGTATAGGAGCTGGCGATCCTTGTGTTCCGCAGGAGTGATGATCTCCGCTGTGGGACTCCGACGGCGGCCCGCGACATCGGCCGCGTCTAGAACACGGTCTCGCCGCGCCTTCGGATCTCGTCCGCCTGAGCCCGGGCCGCGACCGCCTCTGCTCTCGCGCTGACCTGGTCCTCCTCGAAAGGAAGCACGACCGCAAGGGCGTCCAGCGAATCAGCGATCTTCTCCCGCCAGTCGGCAAACCTGCTGGGCTCCATGCCGGCCGGCCGCTGCGACTTCACAGCGCGAAGGCGACGCAATGCTTCCTTGAGCGCGGGGTCAACCACGAGAGCTTCTTCCTATCGGCACGCGGTTCACCGAATTGTGCAGCACATCCAGAACACGGCCGGACCGGCCCTATCGCCCCTGGGCCTCGGCGGTCGGCCGGCACAGGGTGACGAAGGAGAGCGTGGCCAGCGCCGCGCAGCTGAGCACCACCGCGCCGAGCAGCACGGCCGAGGGTGTGCCTCCGGCGCTGCTGAGCGGGGCGACGACCGCGCCGCACAGGTAGGTGCCGAGGCCGATCAGGGCCGAGGCGGAGCCGGCGGCGTGCGGGGCCATGGTGAGGGCCTGGCCGGCGGAGTTGGGCAGCACGATGCCCATGCTGGCCATCAGCAGGAAGAGCGCGGGCCAGACGCCGGCCAGACCGGTGTCCCAGACCGCCGTGCAGAGCACCAGCGCGGTGCCGGCGGCCACCGCGCAGCCGAGGCCGATCCGCATCAGCACCGCCGAGTCGAGGCGCTGCACCAGCACCCGTCCGTTGAGCTGGGTGAAGCCCACCACGGCCACCGAGTTGGTGGCGAACAGCAGGCTGAAGGTCTGCGGGGATATCTGGTACACCGTCTGCAGCACCACCGAGGAACCGCCCACGTACGCGAAGAGCGCACCGAAGGCGAAGGTGCTGGTCAGCACGTAGCCGAGGAAGATCCGGTCGCGCAGCAGGCCGCCGATCGCCCGGACCGTGCTGCCCACGCCGTCGCTGTGGCGGCGCTCCGCCGGGAGGGACTCCGGCAGTCTGAGCAGGGCTCCGAGCGTGAGCAGGCCGCCGAGCACGGCGAGGGTGGCGAAGGTGCCGCGCCAGGAGGTGAAGCGCAGCAGCTGGGCGCCGATCAGCGGGGCGAAGATCGGCGCGAGGCCGGAGACCACGCCGAGGGTGGCCAGGAAGCGGATCATCGCCGGGCCCTCGTACCTGTCCCGGGCGATGGCCCGGCCGATCACCAGGCCCGAGGCACCGGCGGCGCCCTGCAGCGCCCGTCCGGCCACCAGCACCGGCACCGAGGGCGCGAGCGCGCACAGCACCGTGGCCAGGGTGTAGACCGTCATGCCGAGCACCAGCGGCAGCCGGCGGCCCAGCCGGTCGCTCAGCGGGCCGAAGAAGAGCTGACCGAGCGCCAGACCGATCAGCGAGGAGGTCAGGGTGAGCTGCACGGCGGGCGCGGTGGAGCCGAGCTCGCGGGTGAGGGTGGGCAGTGAGGGCAGGTAGAGGTCGGTGGTGAGCGGGCCGAGCGCGACTAGGCCGCCGAGCAGCACGACCACCACCCGCGCCGGCCGGTCGGCCGCGGTGGTGCCGGTGTCGGTCGGCTGCTCGCTCAGGGCAGGGGTTGGCATTTGGTGGCGGCTCCTAGCACAGACGGGCGGATGGCACTCGAACAGAGTGCCCTAACCGCCCCGGCCCGGTGCAGTGGGCCCCAGCCTCTGTCAGCTTCGGCCGGCTGCGGGAATGCCGCCGGTACGGGTCGGGTTCGATCTGCCCGGGGGCCGACCTCCCGTTCCTAGATCGGAGGTACCGATGCCCGTGCCCGACCGTTCGTACCGCTTCCTCACCCTCTGCGGCAGTCTGCGCGCGGGTTCGCTGAACCGGGCGGTGGCCCGGACGCTGGCCGAGCTCGGCGGGGCGCCCGGCAGCGTGGTGAACTACGAAGGCCTGGGCGGGCTGCCGTTCTTCAACCCGGACGTGGAGCTCGCGGGCCCGCCCGCCGAGGTGCTGGAGCTGCGCGGGCTGATCGCGGCGGCCGACGGCGTGGTGGTGGTCAGCCCCGAGTACGCGCACGGCACTTCCGGGGTGCTCAAGAACGGCCTGGAGTGGATCGTCGGCGGCGGCGAGTTCACCGACAAGCCGACGGCCGTGGTCACCGCCTCCCCCGCCGTGACCGGCGGTGACCGGGCGCAGGCCTGGCTGGTCGAGACCCTGGAGGTGATGGGCGCCCACCTGGTGCCCGGTTCGATGACCGTCCCCACCGCTGGGCTGAAGATCACCGACGGCCGGGTCACCGACCCGGCCACCCTGGCCGGGCTGCGGGCGGTGCTGGCGGCGCTCGCCGAGGCCGCCGACCGGACGGACCGGGAGCAGCGGTAGTAGTAGGGTGCGGCCACTGAAGATCCATCAGACCTCGGGGGTACCAGTGACCACGGACGACCGGACCGGACCGCCGCTGCTCGGCGACGAGCGCGAGACCCTGCGGGCCTTCCTCGACTACCACCGCGCCACGCTCGCGATGAAGTGCGCAGGCCTGACCGACGAGCAGCTGCGCGAGCGCTCGGTGGCTCCCTCCACGCTGACCCTGCTCGGGCTGGTGCGGCACATGGCCGAGGTCGAACGGGCCTGGTTCCACCGCACCTTCGAGGACCACGACGCGCCCATGGTCTGGTCGAAGGAGATCGACTTCCAGGCCGCCTACGACGCGAGCGCCTCGACCCGCTCGGAGGCCTTCGCCGCCTGGGAGGCCGAGGTCGAGCGCTCCCGCCGGATCGAGCGCGAGGCGCCCTCGCTCGACCACGTCGGCCACCAGCCGCGCTGGGGCGAGGACGTCTCGCTGCGCCTGGTGATGACCCACGTGCTGCTCGACTACGCCCGCCACAACGGCCACGCGGACTTCCTCCGCGAGGCCATCGACGGCACCACGGGCGCCTGAACCACCCCGGGCGGGCGGGAGAACCGGGCGGGCGGGAGAAGCAGGTGGGCGGGGAAAACCGGGTGCACCCCGCCCACCTGGTCCGTTAGCCTCCGCCGCATGAACTGGCTGCCCGACGACTTCGTCCACCCCGTCCGCGTCCCCGTGCTCGACGGCTACTTCCTGCGCCCGATCTCCGGCGCCGACACCGAGCTCGACTACCCGGCCGTGATGGGCTCGCGCGAGCGGCTGTGGTCGATCTACGGCCAGGCCTGGGGCTGGCCCCCGGCCGAGATGACCTTCCAGCAGGACTACGACGACCTGGTCCACCACGCCGTGGAGATCGAGGCTCACGAGTCCTTCAACTACGCGCTGTTCGACGAGGCCGAGACGGCCCTGCTCGGCTGCGTCTACATCGACCCGGCCCGCAAGGCCGGTTACGACGCCGAGGTCTCCTGGTGGGTGGTCGACTCGCAGGTCGGCACCGAGCTGGAGCAGGCGCTGGACGCCACCGTGCCGCGCTGGCTGGCCGAGCAGTGGCCGTTCACCAAGGTCGGCCTGATCGGCACCGAGATCAACTGGGACGAGTGGCTGGCCCTGCCGGACCGCGACTGACGGCGGTCCGGCGGGCCGGTCCGGCTCAGCGGTAGGCCGACTCCCCGGTGATCGCCTCGCCGAGGACCAGGGTGTGGATCTCCGAGGTGCCCTCGTAGGTGAGCACCGACTCCAGGTTGTTGGCGTGCCGCAGCACGGGGTACTCGGTGGTGATGCCGTTGGCGCCCAGGATCGTACGGGCCGAGCGGGCGATCTCCAGCGCGCTGCGGACGTTGTTGAGCTTGCCGAAGCTGATGTGCGCCGGGCGGCACCGCCCGGCGTCCTTGAGCCGGCCGATCCGCTCGGCCACCAGGTAGGCCTTCTCGACCTCCAGCATCATCTCGACCAGCTTGGCCTGGGTCAGCTGGAAGCCCGCGATCGGCCGCTCGAACTGGATCCGGCTCTTCGCGTACTCCAGCGCCGTGGTGTAGCAGTCGCGGGCCGCGCCGACGGTGCCCCAGAGGATGCCGTACCGGGCCTCGCCGAGCGAGGAGAGCGGCCCGCGCAGGCCCTCCACCCCGGGCAGTACGGCGTCGCCGGGCAGCAGCACCTCGTCGAAGTGCAGCTCGCTGGTCACCGAGGCGCGCAGCGAGAGCTTGCCGTGCACGTCCGTTGCGGTCACACCGGGGGTGTCGGTGGGCACCACGAAGCCGCGCACGCCGGTCTCGGTCTGCGCCCAGACCACGGCGACGTCGGAGACCGAGCCGTTGGTGATCCACATCTTGGTGCCCGAGAGCACCCAGTCGGCGCCCTTGCGGGTGGCCCGGGTGCGCATGTTGGCCGGGTCGGAGCCGAAGTCCGGCTCGGTGAGCGCGAAGCACCCGATCGCCCGGCCGGCCGCCAGCTCCGGCAGCCAGCGCTGCTTCTGCTCCTCGGAGCCGTAGGCGTGGATCGAGCGCATCGCCAGCGAGCCCTGCACCGAGACGAAGCTGCGCAGGCCCGAGTCGGCCGCCTCCAGCTCCATGCAGGCCACGCCGTACTCGACGGCGGTCGAGCCGGCACAGCCATAGCCCTCCAGGTGCATTCCGAGCACGCCCAACGCGCCCAGCTCGGGGGCGAGTTCGCGGGCCGGGAACACGCCCCGCTCGAACCACTCGCCGACGTGCGGCCGGATCTTCTCGTCCGCGAACTTCCGTACGGTGTCGCGGATCAGCCGCTCTTCGTCGGTGAGCAGGTCACCGACGGCGAGCAGGTCGGCCGGGTCGAGGCGGGAGGGGGTGGGCGCCATGACGGGACTCCTCGGTGGATGTTGCCGTGATGCGGCGAGTATCGCCTACCGGCGAGTACCGCGGGTACGACGCAGCCCACATCCGCGTGCTGCGCAACCTCTTGACGCGAGCACGGTGAACTGGTTGCCTTCCGGCATGCCTCGCACCGTTAGGAAACTTTCCTAACTCGATGCCGTGCACCACCCTCCGTACCCCCCAACTCTCCACGGACCGGTGAACCATGACTGCTCGTACCCTGCTGCGCTCCTCCGCCACCCTCCTGCTCGCCCTCTCGCTGGCCCAGATCACCTCCCCGGCCACCCCCGCCACCGCCGCAACCGCTCTCTCCGCCGACCCGGTGGGCCTCAACGCCCCGTACGAGTACCTGGGTTGGGGCAGCCCGCAGACGCCGACGGACGTCATGGCGGCCAGCGGGGTCAAGCAGCTGACCCTGGCCTTCATGCTCAGCGACGGGGGCTGCAACCCCAAGTGGGACGGCACCCGGGCGCTCGCCGGGGGCAGCGACCAGTCGGCGATCAACAGCATCCGGGCGGCGGGCGGCGACGTGGTGGTCTCCTTCGGCGGCTGGAGCGGCAACAAGCTGGGCGAGAAGTGCAGCTCGGCGGGCGCGCTGGCCGGTGCGTACCAGAAGGTGATCGACGCCTACCGGCTCAAGGCGATCGACATCGACATCGAGAACACCGAGGTGGCCAGCGCGACGGTGCGCCAGCGGGTGGTCAGCGCCCTGAAGACGGTCAAGGCGAACAACGCCGGCCTCAAGGTGTACGTCACCTTCGGCACCACCCCGACCGGGCCGGACTCCGACGGCGCCGACCTGGTCAAGCGCGGCGCGGCCACCGGGACGGCAGTGGACGGCTGGACCATCATGCCGTTCGACTTCGGCAGCCACAGCGGCTCGATGGGCTCGGTCACCACCAAGGCGGCCGACGGCCTGAAGTCCGTGGTGGCGGGCGCCTACGGCTACGACTCGGCCACCGCCTACCGGCACATCGGCATCTCCTCGATGAACGGCCACACCGACGAGGCGGACGAGTCCGTCTCCACCGGCGACTTCACCACCATGTTCAACTACGCCACCACCCACCACCTGGCCCGCTTCACCTTCTGGGCCGTCAACCGGGACCGCCAGTGCGGCAGCGGCGAGTCGGCCGGGGACACCTGCAGCGGGATCACCCAGTCCTCCTACGCCTTCTCGAAGATCATCGCCAAGTACCACGGCTAGGGCAGGACAGGCTCCCTAGCGTTTGGCGAGCAGTGCCGCCTCCGCCAGGTTGTCCCAGTGGCCGGCGGAGGCGGCCGGCACGCAGACCCAGTCCTTCATCGGGCGGCCGCCGGCCGGGTCGAAGAGGTGGGCGCCGGGCAGGCGCATCGCCTCCTCGAAGGCCGGGGTGTCCCGGCCCAGGCGGCAGACCAGCTCGCCCTGGTACAGGCCCGCGAAGGCCTTGCCCGCCTGGTCCTTGAGGCAGGGCATGCCGAACATCTGCGAGCGCCGCGCGCCCCGGGGCGCCAGCTCCTCGGCGATCTCGTCGTAGCGGCCCGCCGCTTCGTGCTGGTCCGTCATCGGACACCTCCAGGGCAGTCCCGGCCCGGAGGCCGAGCGGGTTCGAGGGCCCCGCTCGGGCGGGACCGGTACAAGGGTGAGTATTGCCCCGCGCCCCGGCGGGCGCGGCCAAAACCCGCTGGGGCGCCACCGGAACGGGTGCGGCGCGGCCCCGGCCCGGCCCGGACCCCAGGCTCTAGTTTGGGCGTGGTCCCCGTCCCGCCGCCCCCGCCGAGGTGCCCCGTGCCCAGCCGTACCGGCCCCCTCCCCCGCCGAGAGAAGGCGGGGGCGACGGCCGCCTGCGTGGCGGGCGCGGTGCTGCTCGCGGTGGCGGTGTTCCTGGCGGTGCGGGTGGTGCCGGCCGGGCAGCGCGCCGAGGACGCCTACCGGGCGGCGCCGGTGTGCGCGGCCGGTCGCAGCGCCCCGGAGTGCATCGGCGCGCAGGCGGCCACGGTGGTCGGCACCCGCGAGGACGGGAGCAGGAAGAACCGGCACTACGCGCTCGCCGTCCCCGACGGCCCGGCCCCGGGCCCGGTGCGGTGGATCGGCCTGCGGAACGGGGAGCAGCTGTACCGGGGCGCCCGGCCGGGTGAGGCCGTCACCCTGTACCAGTGGCGGGGCGAGGTCCGTGCCGTGGCCTGGCGGGGCGTCACCTGGCGCACGGACGCGAGCCCGGTCGGCAGCTGGGGCACCGCTCTGGGCTGGGCCGCCGGGCTGCTCCCGGTCGGCCTGGCCCTGCTCGCCGCGGGCGCCTGGTGGCTGCGCCGCGCCGCCCGGCACCCGCGCGTGGCGCCGTGGCAGCTCAACCTGATCGTGCTGGCCGGGGTGCTGCCCGCCGCGTTCCTGGGCCCCTGGGCGGCGGCGGTCCCCACCGGCATCCGCACGGCCTGGACGGTCACGGTGATCGGCTACGGTGTCGCCCTGGCCGTGGCGGCCGGGTGCTGGGCGGTCCTGGCCCGGGCCGAGCGCCGCGACGGCGACACGCTCGCACTGAAGCCCGCCCTGCCGTCCGTCGGCCTGGGCACCGACGCCGAGCCGTGGCTGATCCGGGTGTGGCTGCCCTTCGAGCCGGACCACCCCGGCCGCTTCCTCGCCGTGACCGAGGAGGGCCTGTTCACCACCTCGGACCCCACCGGACGGATCACCCGGCGCCGCCTGCCCGAGCCGCTCACCCTCGTCCGGGCGCGCCGCCGGCTGCGCTCCGACCGCCCCGTGCCCAGCTCCGGACGCTCCTTCCGCGCAGTCCACCTCGCCGAGTGCCGGGCCGGCGAGCGCACCCTCCTGTTCGCCGGGCGACTCCCCGACCTCGAGCAGCTCGCCGGCGCCCTCGCCATCCGCTCCGCCCCTTCGGACGAGGAGCGGACGCCGTCCTGACACAGTCCGTCACCGCGCCCCACCCGCACGGACCGCCGCCCGGCCGCCCCTTGCCCTGCTCGAACGGGGCCGGATAGGTTGAAGATCAACCCTGTACGCACCCGCCGGTGGCCTGGGGTCTGCCTTCCGGGTCACGTCGGATAGCGGGCGTCGTTGGGGTGCGTGCATCGGCGGCGCCGAGAAGGAAGTCCATGCGGAGCATCGGCGACCGACGAGAAGCCGTCGAGGTGCGTGCCCCGGCGGCGCCCGCCCGGCGTGACCCGGAAGGCAGACCCCGAACCTGGCTCCCGGTGACGAGCCGTGGAGTCGCACCCGTGCCCGGACCGCTGACCGTCGCCCTCGCCCAGCCCGCCTGCATCGATCTCGACATCGCCGCCAACGCCGCCGAGCACGCCCGGCTGGTCCGCGCGGCCGGCGCCCGCCTGGTGGTCTTCCCCGAGCTCTCGCTCACCGGCTACGACCTCAAGGCCCCCGCGATCACCGTGGACGACGAGCGGCTGGCGCCGATCTCCGAGGCCTGCCGCGAGACCGGCAGCGTGGCGCTGGTCTGCGTCGCCCTCGCCGAGGCGGACGGCACCGAGTCGCTCGCGCTGCTGGCCCTGGACGGCGCGGAGGTCAGCGCGGTGTACCGCAAGATGCACCTGCACGGCCTGGAGGTGGAGCGCTTCACCCCCGGCGGCGAGTACACCGTCCTGGAGCTGGACGGCCGCCGGATCGGTCTGGCGATCTGCGCCGACGTCTCCTTCCCCGAGCACGCCGCGGCGACCGCCGCGCTGGGTATCGAGGCCTACCTCGGCAGCACCCTGTACGGCGACAACGAGGTGGCGATCGAGCGCCGCGACAGCCACGTCTCCTCGGCCGCCGCCGCGCACGAGGTCTGGGGCCTGCTCGCCAACGGCGCCGGCCCCAGTGGCGAGTTCGCGAACACCTGCGGCGGTTCGGGCTTCTGGTCCCCCGGCGGCACCCTGGTCGCCCAGGCCGGGCGGGAGACCGGGGCCGTCGTCCGGTACACGATCTGACGTCCCGTCAGCCGAGCACCACTCAAATCGGTGGTGTCACGGGGCTCTTGGCGGGAACCATGGAGTCTGACCGCTGGACTCGTACCACCCGGAAGGTGCCCCGTGCTCCCTCAGCCGCTGCACGTGTTCAACGAGGGCCTCGCCTTCATCCTGGAAGTCGCCGCCCTGGCCGCCCTCTGCTGGTGGGGCTTCAGCACGGGCAGCAACGTGGGGGTCCACGTGCTGCTCGGGCTCGGAGCGCCGCTGCTCGCCGCCGTCCTCTGGGGCACCTTCGCGGCGCCCAAGGCCCGGATCAACGTCTCCCTGCCCTACGTCCTGCTGGTGAAGTTCGTGGTCTTCGCGGCCGCCACCCTGGCCCTGTGGGCGATTGACCGGCACTCGCTGGCGATCGTCTTCGGCGTCGTCGCCCTGATCAACACCACGGTCGCCACCAAGGACCGGCAGGCCCTGGTCAACCAGCGTTTCTGACCCCGCCGGGCGGCCGCCGAAACGGTGAGGCGCGCGACCGGCGGGATCGGCTAGGGTCTGTCCGGCCGCGCCCGCCTGGCGTGATCGGCCGGACAGGCCCTAGAGTCGCGCGTCCACCGAACAGCTGTGTGCGGTGGGGCGACCGCCCTGGGAGGGGAACCACACATGCCACCGGTCGACGGTCCGGCCCAGCCGGACGAGCCGATACCACCCGTCTCGCTGGACAAGCCGGCCACCGAGCCCACGCCCCCGGCCCCGGTCACTGAGACCGCACCCCCGGCCGACCCCTGGGCCCCGCCCTCCGCCGACGCCGGGCCGCCGCCCGCCGGGCCGGGGCCGTACCCGCCCCTCTTCCAGTACCCCCAGCCCTGGGGCCAGCCGCCGGCCGGCCCGCCGCAGACCTACAACGGGCTCGCGATCGCCGCCATGGCCACCGGCCTGCTCGGCGGTTTCTGCTTCCTCTGGGTGCTCGGCATCGTCCTCGGCATCATCGCGCTCCGCCAGATCAAGGCCCGCAACGAGAAGGGCCGGGGCATGGCCGTCACCGGCATCGTGGCGGGCGTGGTCTGGGTGATCGTGCTCGGCGCCGTCATGGTCGTGGCCCTGTCCGGCCCGTTCATGGACGGTTACAACAACGGCCGCGCCTCCTACCGCGCCGCGCACACCAGCGTCTTCGACCTCACCCGGGGCACCTGCTTCAAAGACGGCACCGCGATCGGGTCAACGGTGAAGTCCGTGAAGACCGTGCCCTGCTCGGACCCGCACGACGGGGAGATGTACGCGCGGGTCTCCCTGAGCCTCGGGAACGGCCGGGAGGACTTCCCCGGCGCCGCGGAGCTGACCAGGCGGACCGACCGGGCCTGCGCCAAGGAGCTGGTCAAGTACGTGATGGACTCCCAGGCCCTGCCCGCCACCGTGCGCTCGAGCTTCTTCTACCCCGACCGGACGGCCTGGTCCGCCGGCTCCGTCCACACCGGGGTCTGCACCCTGGCCACCAAGGACGGGCCGCACTCGGGCTCGCTGCAGCAGGACACCAGCAACCTGACCAGCGCCCAGATCGTCTACCTCAACGCCTCCCACGTGCTCGAGACGGCGCTCTTCGACAAGCCGGACGGCACGGCGACCGAGCACCCGGCCGAGTACCGGTCCTGGGCCCGCCAGGTGGCCGCCGGGATCGACGGCGAGCTGGAGCAGCTGGGCTCCGGCACCTGGGACGGCTCGGCCTCCAAGGCCGTCTCGGTCCTGGTCACCGACCTGCACGCCGACCTCGCGCACTGGCGGGCCGCGGCGCTCTCCACCGACACCGCCGTGCTCGCCTCGGAGGTCCACCAGGGCCTCGGCCACCTGGCCGGCAACACCTCCGAGGTGCGGTCGGCCCTGGGGCTGCCCACGATCACCGTGGACGACCCCGTGGGCGGCTCCGGCTCCGGCGATCCCACCCAGGTGGTCTGACCCGGCCGGGAATAGCCGTGGCGCGGGCACAGCTCTGGGGTGCAGGAGGTGTTCGCGTCATGGCTGACGAGCAGGAGTACCGGATCGAGCACGACTCGATGGGTGAGGTGCGGGTGCCGGCCGGCGCCAAGTGGCAGGCGCAGACACAGCGCGCCGTGGAGAACTTCCCGGTCTCCGGCCGGCGCCTGGAGCGCTCGCACATCGCCGCCCTGGCCCGGATCAAGGCGGCCGCCGCCGAGGTGAACGGGCGGCTCGGGGTGCTGGATCCGCAGACGGCCCGGGCCGTCCGGGAGGCCGCCGAGGAGGTGGCCGAGGGGCGCTGGGACGACCACTTCCCGGTGGACGTGTTCCAGACCGGCTCGGGCACCTCCTCCAACATGAACGCCAACGAGGTGATCGCCACCCTGGCGAGCGAGCGCCTGGGCCGCCCGGTGCACCCCAACGACCACGTCAACGCGAGCCAGTCCTCGAACGACGTCTTCCCCTCCTCGATCCACATCGCCGCCACCGCCGCCGTCACCGCCGAGCTGATCCCGGCGCTGGAGCACCTCGCGGCGGCGCTCGGCGCCAAGTCCGCCGAGTTCGCCGAGGTGGTGAAGTCCGGCCGCACCCACCTGATGGACGCCACACCGGTGACCCTGGGCCAGGAGTTCGGCGGGTACGCGGCCCAGGTCCGCTACGGGGTGGAGCGGCTGCGGGCCACCCTGCCCCGGGTCGCCGAGCTGCCGCTGGGCGGCACGGCGGTGGGCACCGGGATCAACACCCCGCCGGGCTTCTCGGCCGCCGTGATCGCCGAGCTGGCCCGCGCCACGGGCCTGCCGCTGACCGAGGCGCGGGACCACTTCGAGGCCCAGGGCGCGCGGGACGGGCTGGTCGAGCTGAGCGGCCAGCTGCGCACGATCGCGGTCGGCCTCACCAAGATCGCCAACGACCTGCGCTGGATGGGCTCCGGCCCCCGCACCGGGCTCGGCGAGCTCAACCTGCCCGATCTCCAGCCCGGCTCCTCGATCATGCCCGGCAAGGTCAACCCGGTGCTGCCCGAGGTGGTGCTGATGGTCGCCGCCCAGGTGGTGGGCAACGACGCGACCGTCACCCTGGCCGGGGCCAGCGGCAACTTCGAGCTGAACGTGATGCTCCCGGTGATCGCCCGCAATGTGCTGGAGTCGGTCCGGCTGCTCGCCAGCTCCACCCGGCTGCTCGCCGACCGCGCCGTCGAGGGTCTGACCGCCAACGTCGAGCGGGCCCGCGAGTACGCCGAGTCCTCCCCCTCGGTGGTCACCCCGCTCAACCGGTACATCGGTTACGAGGAGGCCGCCAAGACCGCCAAGCAGGCGCTGGCCGAGCGCAAGACGATCCGTCAGGTGGTGGTCGAGCGGGGGTACCTGGAGCGCGGGCTGCTCACCGAGGCCCAGCTGGACGAAGCGCTGGACGTGCTGCGGATGACCAGGCCGTGAGGCCCCCGGGGCGGTGGCGAAGCCGGGGCGGCGGCGAGGACCGCCACCGCCCCGGCTCTCTCCTGCTCAGCCGCCGGACCTCGCCCGGCGCGTGCCCATGAGTGTCATCGTCATGCCGAACGCCGCGAGCGCCAGACAGACCATCACACCGCCGGTGATGCAGTTGGTGAGGATCGTCCGCCGCACGTGCGCCCCGCCGTTGATCGCCCACGGGGCGATGACGGTGAAGGCGCCGATCAGGGTGCAGGCCCAGGCCCGGGCGTGGGTGCGCTCGAACGCGGAGCCGTACCCGGCCATCAGGCCGGCGTAGCCGAGCCCGAGGATCAGGTTGCACACGGTCAGTGCCGAGAAGGTGGTGTAGCCGACCACCCACGGCGAGATCGCCAGGAAGAGCCCGGCGCTGATCGACAGCGCCTCCACGGCCTGAGCCCTCGGCGTCACGGACGCCCGCTCGTACCGCTCACGCAGTTCCACTATGTCCGGGTGGTGCTCCATGCTCATCGGAAGCTGGGTCGACACCGGGACCACCTCCTCAGGGTTCGGAACATGGCAGGCGCATGCCCACTACCCATTCTGTGCCATAAATAACAGATCGTCCCGTTCTGTCCAGGTTTCACTGATCCGGGCTAGGAATCGGCCACCCGCAGCGTCAGTTCCAGGCCCAGGTACTGCCCGAGCGCGGCCGCCTCGGCCGCGAGCCCCGGGCCGACGGCGCGCGGCAGCGGCTGCTCGAACGGCTCCACCAGGAGCTCGCCCCCGGCCCGCCGCCAGGTGCCGAGCACCCGCCCGTCGGCCACCAGGGCCGGTTTGATCACCCCGCCGCCCGCGTTGATCCGCTTGGCGAAGCGCTGGTCCAGCATCAGCGCGCGGTCGCGGTAACCGAGCAGGTAGCCGTCGTACGCACCCAGCAACCGCACCAGCGGCGGCCCGGCCTCGGGCGCCGCCACCCCGGGCGGCACCGACCAGCCCTGCGCCGAAGCCCCCGCCTCCTGGAACGCCCGCCGGGCCACCGTCAGCGGCAGGCCGGACCAGCCCGCGAAGTCCTCGGGCGCCGCGGGGCCGTACCCCGCCAGGTAGCGCACCGCCAGCGCAGCGGCGTCCGGCGCCACCGGCGCGGCCGGCTCGGTGAGTACGTACCCCGGCTCGCCCGGGGCGACCTCGGCGCCCCGGCGCAGCAGGCCGCGCGAGGCGGCGTGGATCACGAAGTGGGCGGGCGCCTGGCCGGTGGGCTCGATCCCGATCCCGCGCTCGTTGAGCGCGGCGATCAGCCGCCCCCGGCTCAGCGGCCGTGCCAGCACCTCGGGCAGCGCGGCGAAGGCCCGCTCGCACAGCTCCTCGGTGAGCCCCAGCTGCCGCCGCCGCCCGGCGTACATCGCACTGGTCCGGGCCCCGAACAGCGCGAGCATCGGCGCCAGGTCCGCCACCGGTACCAGGTGCAGCGTCCCGCGCATCAGCCAGCTGCTCACCACCTCCCCCGCCGCGTACGCCGCCGCCACCGCCCCCTCCCCGGCCACCCCCCGGGCCCGCAGCCCCAGCCGGGTGGCCCCCGCATCCTGCGCCTGCACCCCCACGGCCCGCCCCGCCACCTCCGCCACCGAGCCCGGCCCGCCGCCGAACTGGGCGTGCATCCGCCACCGCAGTACCTCGTCCTCGCTCATCACTCCCCCACCGTAGCCACACGTGACCGCCGTCTCATTGGCTATGCAACGCATTGCCTATGCAACTCGGTGCATAGCAAGATGCGGATATGGCCCTCGAACACGCGATCCTCGTCTCGCTCCTTGAGCAGCCCGGCTCCGGGTACGAGCTGGCGCGCCGCTTCGACCGGTCGATCGGACGGTTCTGGACGGCGACGCACCAGCAGATCTACCGCGTGCTGCGCCGGATGGAGGCGGACGGCTGGATCGCCGCCGAGGCCGTCGCGCAGGACGGACGGCCCGACAAGAAGGTCTACGAAGCGGCCGGGCCCGGCCGGGCGGCGCTGGCGGCCTGGCTGCGCGAGCCGGTCGAGCCGGAGACCGTCCGGCACGAGCTGGCGGTCCGGATCCGGGCCGCCGCCTTCGACGACCCGGCCGCGCTGATCCCCGAGGTCGAGCGCCACCGGGCCGGGCACGCCGCCCTGCTCGCCCGCTACCTCAGCGGCGAACAGCGCGACTTCCCCGACCTCACCGCCCTCTCCCCGCGGGACGAGCTCCAGCACGTGGTGCTCCGCGGCGGCATCGAGTACGAGCGGATGACTCTCGCCTGGCTGGACGACGTCCTCGCCACCCTGCACAAGCTCGCCAAGTAACCCTCTGAGACCAGGAGTTCCGGTGCTCTTCAACCCGCGCAACTACGACCCGACCCAGTTCGACGAGCCGACCCGCCGCCTGCTGCGCGCCACCGTCGACTGGTTCGAGACCCGCGGCAAGAAGGCACTGATCGATACCTACATCGACCGTGCCTGGTACGGCGACTTCCTGGAGTTCGCCGCCAAGGAGGGCCTGTTCGCGGCCTTCCTGACCCCCGCCGCCGAGGGCGCCGGTGACGAGGCCAAGCGCTGGGACACCGCCCGGATCGCCGAGCTGAACGAGATCCTCGGCTTCTA
Source organism: Kitasatospora sp. NPDC002227 (assembly GCF_040296285.1). NCBI lineage: Bacteria > Bacillati > Actinomycetota > Actinomycetes > Kitasatosporales > Streptomycetaceae > Kitasatospora > Kitasatospora sp. NPDC002227. Next base: position 68,853 of record NZ_JBEOWY010000006.1, on the reverse strand, counting down.
CGGCCTCGGCTACTGGTACACCTGGCAGGTCACCATCCTGGGCCTCGGCCCGGTCTGGCAGAGCGAGAACGAGGCCGTCCGCGCCCGCGCCGCCCAGCTGCTCGGCGAGGGCCACGTGATGGCCTTCGGTCTCTCCGAGCGCAGCCACGGCGCCGACATCTACTCGACCGACATGATCCTCACCCCGGACGGCGACGGCGGCTTCACCGCCACCGGCTCCAAGTACTACATCGGCAACGGCAACGTGGCCGGCCTGGTCTCCGTCTTCGGCCGCCGCTCCGACGTCGAGGGCCCCGAGGGCTACGTCTTCTTCGCCGCCGACAGCCGCCACGAGGCGTACCACCTGGTGAAGAACGTCGTGAACGCGCAGATGTACGTCAGCGAGTTCCGCCTGGAGGACTACCCCGTCCGCGCCGAGGACGTGCTGCACACCGGCAAGGAGGCCTTCTCGGCCGCCCTGAACACCGTCAACGTCGGCAAGTTCAACCTCTGCACCGCCTCGATCGGCATCTGCGAGCACGCGATGTACGAGGCGATCACGCACGCCCACAACCGGGTGCTGTACGGCCAGAAGGTCACCGACTTCCCGCACGTGCGCCGGGAGTTGACCGACGCGTACGCCCGCCTGGTCGGCATGAAGCTGTTCAGCGACCGCGCGGTGGACTACTTCCGCACCGCCTCCCCCGAGGACCGCCGCTACCTGCTCTTCAACCCGATGACCAAGATGAAGGTCACCACCGAGGGTGAGAAGGTCATCGACCTCATGTGGGACGTCATCGCGGCCAAGGGCTTCGAGGCGGACACCTACTTCGACAAGGCCGCCCGCGACATCCGCGGCCTGCCGAAGCTCGAGGGCACCGTCCACGTCAACCTGGCGCTGATCCTCAAGTTCATGGCCAACTACCTGTTCGCCCCGGCCGAGTACGAGCCCGTGCCGAGCCGCCTGGACCCGGCCGACGACACCTTCCTGTTCCAGCAGGGCCCGGCCCGCGGCCTGGGCGCGATCCGCTTCCACGACTGGCGCACCGCCTACGACAAGCACGCCCACCTGGCCAACGTCGCCCGCTTCCGCGAGCAGGCCGACGGCCTGTGCGCGCTGCTGCTCACCCACGCGCCGAGCGAGGCCCAGCAGGCCGACCTCGACTTCCTGCTGGAGATCGGGCAGCTCTTCGCCCTGGTGGTCTACGGCCAGCTGATCCTGGAGCAGGCCGAGCTGACCGGCCTCGACAGCGACGTCCTCGACCAGATCTTCGACTTCCTGGTCCGGGACTTCTCCGCGCACGCCACCGAGCTGCACGGCAAGACCTCCACCACCGAGGAGCAGGCCGCCTGGGCGCTCTCCCAGGTCCGCCGCCCGGTCCCCGACGCCGAGCGCACCGCCCGCGTCTGGGCCCAGGTCGAGGCGCTCTCGGGCGCGTACGAGATGCAGCCGTAACTCCCGCCTGCGGCACCGGTCTCGCGCAAGGCGGGACCGGTGCCTCATGCGGCCGGGACGTCGGGCTCGGGACGCTGAGTGATGGCATCTGTCACTCTCCGTCCTTGGAGCACCGCATGACCGATCTCACCAAGTTCGCCGACCCGCTGCCCGTGCCGCCGCTGCTGCGGCCGGGCCCGGAGCTGACCGTCCGGCTGGTGCCGGCCGAGGTGCGGCTGCACTCCGAGCTGCCGCCCACGCCGCTGTGGACCTACGAGGGCAGCTTCCCCGGGCCCACCATCGAGGTGCGGCGCGGGCGGCGGCTGCGGGTCGCCTGGGAGAACCAGCTCACCACGCCCTACCCGGCGCAGGTGGGCAACCTCCCGACGATCGACTCGCCGCCCGCCGAGAACTCCCCCGGAATCGACGCCGCCTTCCTCAACCCCAAGGCGGCCGTACTGCCCGGCTGGGCCGTCACCCACCTGCACGGCGCCGTGACCGGCGGCGGCCACGACGGCTGGACCGACAACGCCGTGCCGGCGGGCGAGGCCCAGCTCTCCGAGTACCCGAACGACCAGGCCGCCACCGCACTCTGGTACCACGACCACGCGATGGGCATCACCCGCCTCAACGTCAACGCCGGGCTGGCCGGGCTCTACCTCGTCCGGGACGAAGAGGAGGACCAACTAGGCCTGCCTGCCGACGAGTTCGAGGTGCCGTTGGTGCTCTGCGACCGCAATCTGGCGACCGCGGCCGACGGCTCGCTCACCGGGCAGCTGCTCTTCAAGACCGTCGGCCCGCTGCCCTTCTCCGGGCGCTACACCCTGGTCAACGGCCGGATCTGGCCGTACCAGCAGGTGCGGGCCCGCTGGTACCGCTACCGGGTGCTCAACGCCTCCAGCTCGCGCGCCTACCGGCTGCACCTGGTGGACGAGAACGGCACCCGCGTCCCCGACGCCGTCTGGCAGATCGGCACCGACAGCGGACTGCTCGGCGCGCCCACCCCGCTCTCCGCCCAGGGGCTCAACCTCTCCCCCGCCGAACGGGCCGATCTGCTCATCGACTTCCGCGCCTTGAAGGGCCGCCGGCTGCGCCTGGTGAACTCCGCCCCGCAGCCCTACGACGGCCAGCCGATCGGCGACGCCGACCCAGTCGGTGTGCCCGACCCGGAGCACCGGCTCTCGGACCCCGAGGTGATCGAGTTCCGCGTCTCCCCCGACCAGGAGCCCGAACCCTTCACCCTGCCCGCGCAGTTGGCCGCCAGCTACCACCGGCTCACCCACGACGCCCTGCCCGAGCACACCCACCGGGTGGTCGCCCTCGGCCGAAACGCCGCCGGGGTCTTCCAGCTCTGGGAGCTGGCCGAGGTGCCGGACGCGGACGTCCCGCCCGCCGGGACGCTGCAGGACGGGCTGATCCAGATCCAGCAGGGCACCGGCCCGGTGCGGACCTACCGCCGGGTCGCCGCCGACTTCGAGGACACCCTCAACTTCCGTGTCCGGCGGGATTCCTGGGAGCAGTGGACGTTCGTCAACCTGAGCGTCGCACTGCACCCGGTGCACCTGCACCTGATCCGCTTCCAGGCCCTCACCCGGGCCGCCTGCGACGTCTCCTCCGTCAAGGACGGCGGCACCCCGATCGGCTCGCCGGTCACCTGGGACGCCGAATCGCCGATCCTGCCCTCGGACCAGGGCTGGAAGGACGTCATCAAGGTCTCCCCCGGCGAACTCGTCCGGGTGGCCGGCCAGTTCACCGGCGCCACCGGCCGCTTCATGTACCACTGCCACATCCTCGACCACGAGGACGACGGCATGATGCGGCCCTTCACCGTCACCCCCGGCGCCGTGCTCGACCTGACCGGCGACGGGATGCCGGGCATGCCCGGGATGCCGGGCATGTGAGCACGGAGCGAGAGGCCGGAGCGGATGCTCCGGCCTCTCGGCGTTGTCAGTGGTGCTTCGGCGGCGGGTCGACTCCGCCGGCCGGGGTCACGACGGTCCGTCCGCCGGTCGTCGGCGGGGGCGGCGGGTCGACCCCGCCGTCCTGCGGGCCGACCATCGCCGCCACCTGGGTGGGGAGCGTGGCGACTCCGAGCCGCGTCCGCACCCACTGGACCGCCGCCCCCGCGACGGCCAGCACCCCTGCCACAGCTGCACCCTTGCGTGCTGATATCGCTGCCATCTCTTCTCCTCCTCTCGGGAGGTCCTTCTCAAGGGGTCCTTCCCCGTTACGTCGACTATCGGCCCGGCCCCGTCCCGGGGACATGAGTCCGTCGTCCCGACTTCCGGAGCGGGACGACGGACTCAGGCCGGAGCCGGCGGCTCAGGCGCCGGGGCTGTCACCGTTCGGCCGGGGGAAGACCGCCCGGACGACGGCCCCCTGCAGGTCGTTCGAGGCGCTGAAGCAGCCGCCCAGCTCCTCGGCCCGCTCGGCCATCGAGCGCAGTCCCACCCCGGCACCGTTCGCGTGCGCGGGGAAGCCGGCGCCGTTGTCCTGTGCCTCCACGGTGACGTCCTGCTCGTCCACCCGCACCACGAGCCGCACGTCGCTCGCCCCCGAGTGCCGCACCACGTTGTTGAGCGCCTCGCCGCTGATCCGGTAGACGGCCACCTCCACGGCGGCGGGCAGCGCCGGCAGCGGGTCGGGGGTGAGGTCCAGCGCGATCCGCACATGGCTGCCGCCCAGCCGCTCCGCGAGCTGGCGAAGCGCCCCGCCGAGGCCCTCGCTGCCGAGGGCGGCGGGCGCCAGGCCGTCGGTGATCCGGCGCAGCTCGGTGATCGCCTGGCCGATCCCCGCCGAAGCGGAGGCCAGCGAGCCGGCGGCCGGGCCGGTGACGCTCTCGCGGGCCGCATCCACCTGGAGGCGCAGCCCGGAGAGCGCGGGGCCGAGGCCGTCGTGCAGGTCGTGCCGCAGGCGGCGGCGTTCCTCCTCCCGGGCCAGCACCAGCTGCTTGCGGCTGGCCTGCAGGTCCTCGTACAGGCGCAGGGAGGCGATCGCGGGCGAGGCCTGGTCGGCGAGCAGTTGCAGCACTTCGGCGTCCTGACGGTCGAGCGCGCTCTCCCCGGCGCGCGGGGCCACCACCAGATCGCCTATCTCCAGCCCTTCGTAGCTGAGCGGGAAGCTCTCCCCGCTCAGCCCCTGGTCGCCGAGCGCGGCGAGTTCGCGCTGCCCGTCCCGGCCGTGCACCCTGACGGCGGCGGCGGGCATCCCGAGCGAGCCGACCACCGTCCGGCAGAGCAGCCGGGGCGTCTCGGCGGGGTCGACGGTGCGCCGCAGCTGCTCGGCGAGCCGGCGGGCGACCAGGTACGGCTGCGCGCGGTCGCCGTAGTAGTACCGGTCGACGGCGTGGAAGACCCGCCCGGCCGCGGGGCGCAGCAGCAGGCCGGCCACCAGCGCCGCCAGCACGCTCCACCACCAGACCGCACCGCCCCAGTGGACCTCGGGCAGCAGCTCGTGCACCAGGTACGTCAGCGCGATGGCCAGGACGTAGAGCAGGGTGCTGAAGGTGTAGGCCCCGAGCCAGCGCAGGGTGGCGCGGTCCATCGACAGCGAGCGGTCCCGCAGGTAGCCCCGCACCAGGCTGGGGACCACCACCAGGGTGCCGACGAAGGGCAGCGAGTCCAGCAGCCAGGCCTCCTGGAGGTCCAGGTAGTACGGCAGGACGGCGACCAGGGACCAGGCCACGTACGGGACGACGATGCCGAGCCGGTTCGGGCGGGGCGCGGGGGTGCGGTACCAGCGGACCAGGCCGTACAGCAGGTTGAACGCCATGAACCCGACGAACACGTGCTCGCCCACCTGAACGAGCGCGTCCGGATCGCCGAGGACCCTGCTGAGGCCGTCCTCGATCCGGGCCCAGACGCCCGCGTTCAGGGGGTTGCGCAGGCCCCACCAGAGGTCGTTGTGCGAGGCGGCGAAGAAGTACCCGAGCACGATGCCCACGAGCACCGTCAGAGCGGTCAGCGAGCGGCCCGCCCGGCTGCCGGGCAGCCGCCCGTCGGGCAGCCCGAGCGGGAAGACCATCATCAGCACGGCCTCGGCCATCATGAACAGCGTGTAGCCGACGGCGATCGCGTCGACCACGGCGCCGCCGGCCCCGGCCTGGGCGGCCGCCAGCGCCGCCGTGTTGGTCAGGACCCGCAGCAGGCCGGCCACCAGGAAGGCGGCACCCAGGCCGACCGCCTTGCGGCTGACCACCAGGGCGGCACCGACCAGCGAGAAGCACATCGCCAGTGCCAGCAGACCGCCGTGGTAGAGGTACAGGTCCGAGAAGTGCGGGTGGGAGAGCGCGAGCACCACCCACGCGAGGCCGCAGAGCAGGGTCAGGCCGCAGGTGGCCAGCGCGAGGCGGTGGCGCACCGGCGGCCCGCCGGACGAGCCGCGGGCCCCGGGCGGGCCCGCCGCGGGCGGCACCGCCCGGCCCGGCATCCGGATCGACCCCCAGCCCCAGGCGCCCGGGGGGCGCGGGGCGGCGGAGTCGTAGGGGTGACCGTCCGGCGAGGTGGTGGGCTCGCGGGGCTGCTCGGGCTGGCTCATGGCGACCCTCCAGGGGGCTCGGGGCGTTCACCATGCTCCGCCGCCCGCTGTCCCAAAGGGCAGGGCCGGGTGTCCCGTCCCGGCCCTGAGCGGGCCGTCACTCCTCGCCGAGGCCCATGTCGCGGGCGCGGGCGACGGCCTCGGCGCGGGTGGCCACGTGGAGCTTCTCGAAGATGTGCGTGACGTGGTTGCGGACGGTCTTCTCGGCGACCACCAGCTCGCGGGCGATCCGGTGGTTGTCGAAGCCCCGCGCCACCAGGGCCAGCACCTCCGCCTCCCGCGCGGTGAGGGTGGGGAAGAGCTGCCCGGCCTCGCGCAGCTTGGTGCCCGCCAGCAGGCTGGTGATCCGCCCGGCGATCTCGGCGCCGAACACCGCTCCCCCGGCCGCCACCGTCCGGACGGCGTGCAGCACCTCGTCCCGCCCGGCGCCCTTGACCAGGTAGCCCCTGGCCCCGGCCTGCAGGGCGGCCAGCAGGCTGCCGTCGTCGTCGGCCATGGTCAGCATCAGCACCGGCGCCGTCAGCTCCTGCTCGGCCAGGCGCCGGGTGGCGTCCAGGCCGGAGCCGTCCGGCAGTGACAGATCCATCACGATCACGTCGGGGCGGCACTGCACCACCGCCTCCGGCACGGCGGCCACCGTCTCCGCCTCCCCGACCACGTTCACGCCCTCGGCGCTCTCCAGCGCGACCTTCAGCCCCTCCCGGAACAGCGGGTGATCGTCGACGATCAGTACCCGAACCGGCCCGGTCTCCCTCTGCTGCTCATCCACCTGGCCGACACTATCAGTGAGCCCAGTATGACTTTCTGTGACATGCTGGGCGGACGGGGGTGAACCGGATCGCGAGGTGCTCCCATGGCCATCCGCACGACCCTCCCGCGCACGCTGCTCGCCCTCAGCGCCCTCGCCGCCCTCGCCCTCCCGGCCCCGGCGGCGGCCGCCTCCGCGCACTGCTCCCCGGCAGGCTGCCGCTCGTACGGGCCCGCCGTACCCCTCGGCAACGGCGCGATGCGCACCTACGCCGAGCTCGACGGCGACCGGCCGCTCGCGGTGGGCCTCTCGCTGACCGGTGGCGCACTGGACGGACTGCCGACCGAACCCAACGACGGCCACCACTGCTTCGACCGCGACGGGGACGGCACGATCGACCTCGCCACCGAGTGCTCGGACGGCCACGAGAACGTGCTGGCCCTGCCGCCCGCGCTGCACCGGCTGCCCGGGATGCCGCTGCGATGGGCGCTGGTCAACTGGAACCCGATGGGCCACGGCCCGGTGGGCGTCTACGACCGGGCGCACTTCGACGTGCACTTCTACCTGCAGCCCAAGGCCGAGCGGGACGCGATCCGGCCGGGCCCGTGCATGATCCTGGTCGACTGCGCGGACTTCGCCACCGCCACCGAGCCGCTCGCCCCCGACTACCTGCCCCAGGACTACACCGACCGCCACCTGGTGGAGCCCGCGATGGGCAACCACCTGGTCGACCCCACCGGCCCCGAGTGGCACGGCATCCCCTTCACCCGCACCTTCATCTACGGCGCCTACGGAGCCCGGATCACCTTCCTCGAGCCGATGATCGCCGTCGCCGCCCTGGACCAGGCCGCCGCGGGCACCGCCCCCGGCGACTGCTCGCCCGTCAAGCAGCCCGCCGCCTGGCAGCAGCCCGGCTGGTACCCGCGCCAGTACTGCGTCCGCTACCGGCCGGCCACCGAGGAGTACACCGTCTCCCTGGAGGACTTCGCCCGCGGCTGACCCGCGAACGCACGACGGCCCGGCTCCCCGGCGTGGAGGCGCCGGGCCGTCGGGGCGCCGTCAGGGGGCGTAGTAGCCGCTGACGTCGGCGATGACCTGCACCGGGCCGCCGCTGCCGTTGTAGAACACGACCTGCCCGTAGGCGTCGGGCGCGGCCACCACGGAGTTCGCGATGGTCTGCCCGGCCGTCCAGTTGAGGTTGGAGGCGACCGGACGGTCCGACCCGAGCGGGTAGACCGTCAGGTAGCCGGGGGCCGTGCCGCCGGTCACCGTGACGTTCATCGCCACCGAGGTGGCACCGCTGCCGTCCACCCGGACTTGGAGGCCCTGCTGCGCGTCGACCGGCTTGGCCGGCTGCCACTCGCCGATGCCGTCGAGGAACCACGGGTAGCGCGTGTCCACCACCCGGTGCGGCGCGGCCGCGTGGAACTTGTCGCCCCCGCTCGCGGTGAAGTACCCGGCCAGGTCCGCCACCACGTGCACGGTGCCCCAACTGCCGTTGTACAGCGTGACCTTGCCGTCCTTCACCGGGACCGTCACCAGGTTGGGGACGGTGGCGCCCGCCGTCCAGTTGAGGCTGGACGCCATCGGACGGACGCCGCCCGCGGGGTAGACCGTGAGGAATCCGGCGCCGGTCGGCTGGGTGGCCGTGACGTTGAGCGTCACGGCCGTCAGGTCGGCCGGGATGCCCTGCACGCCGACCAGCTGCAGATCGAGCGAACCACCGGGCGCGATCGGGGACTCGGTCGTGCGGGTGTCCAACAGCCGCGCCGGGCTGGTGGCGTGGAAGCCGCTTCCGCTCGTGCTGTAGAAGCCCAGCAGATCGGCCACCAGGTGCACCGTGCCGGCGCTGCCGTTGTACAGCGTGACCTTGCCGTCCCTGACCTGCACCGTCACCAGGTTCGGAATGGTCTGCCCCGGCGTCCAGTTGAGGCTGGACACCACCGGGCGGTCGTCCCCGTGCGGGTAGACCGTCAGGTACCCGGGGGCCGTCCCCGCCGTCACCGTGATGTTCATGCTCACGGCCGTCACGCCGCTCGCGGGCAGACCGTTCGCACCGGTGAGCTGCAGGTCCACACTGCCGCCGGCCGGAACGGCCGCCCCGTTGCTCCCCGTGCGGGTGTCGAGCACCCGCACCGGGCCGACCGGCGTGTAGTACGCACCGAAGTTGGCCAACTCGACCGCGCCCCTGTCCCGGTGGCCGGAACCCGTGCCGGTGTCCGGCACCCACGGGTCGTCGGTCGGGCGCACGCCGAGGGCGTCCGTGTCCACCATGCCCGGCGCGTTCTCGTCGGCCGAATCGACCACCGGTGAGGCCGTACCGCCGGAGTCGCCCTTCCAGGACTGCACCTCGGTGTTGCCGATCCTGTCATTGCCGCCCTGGCCCGAGGCGGCGGCGAACTCCGCGACGGTCGAGTACGGGGTGCCCGCCCAGTTGTAGGCGGGGCTGCCGTCGCGGTCGTCGAAGGCGTTGTACGCGACCTTCGTGCCGGCCGCGGCAGCGGCATCGACCCGCAGACCGGCGAGCGAGCCCGCCTGGGCGCAGGGCTGCTGCTGGTGGTTGTTCGCGTCGGAGGTCGAGACGACGTTGTTCTCGACCACCGTGCCGGGGGAGGCGCCGGTGAGCGAGACCGCGTCCTGGCAGTCCGCGGAGAACGTGTTGGAGACGATCACCGTCCCGGTGGCGCCGTCGGCCACCAGGGCGGTGACGGACCGCGAGGGGACGATGTTGGTGGAGACGAGGGTGTCCTTGACCCCGGGGTCGAGCTTGAGGAAGCCCGCGGAGTTGAACGCGCTGTTGCGGACGATCTGCACGCCGCTCGCGCCGCCCGTCACCCGGATGGCCGCCGTGTTCGGGTTCACCGTGAAGGAGCCCCCGGGCACGCTGTGGGTGACGGTGACGTCCGAACCGCCGTCGACCAGCACGGACTCCGAGCCCGCCGTCAGCATCATGCCGGTCAGCCGCACGTGCTGGACCCCCTGGAGCAGGAAGGCATGGCTGCCCGCCGCCTGCGTGTCACCGACCTCGGTCTTCTGGTCCCACAGGACGCCGACGGCACCCGCGCCGGCGAAGGTGATCGGCGCCTCCGCCGTGCCCGAGCGGGTCAGGGTGACCTGCTCGTGGTACTCGCCCTTGGCGATGTGCACCGTCTGCCCCGGCTGCACCACGTTCGCCGCCGCCGAGACGGTGCAGAACGGCTGCGCCTGCGCCCCCTGCCCGCCGTCGGAACAGTGCGCGGAAGCCGCATTGTCGACGTAGAGCTCCGTGCCCGCTGCCCCCGCCGCACCGGCGGCGGCGAGCACCGGAAGAGCGGTCGCGGCCAACAGCACCGCCCCCGCCAGAGCACCTGAACGCCTGCTCATGCTTTCCCCCAGCTAACCGATCGTGGATCGGCCGCAACCACGGCCGGTCTGTCGGACGGCCCACCGGCGCGGAAGGTTGTACGCCCCGCTGCCGGTGGGCACGGTGCCCGCCGGTTCGCCCGGTTCAGGCAAGGTCACTGAATCTGGTCGGTCTGCCACTCGTGGGCGAGGATGCTCATCAGCACCTGGTCGTGGAACCTGCCGCTGCGGAAGACGGCCTCGCGGCGGCGGCCCTCCTCGGTGAAACCCGCCTTGGCGTAGGCGACCTGGGCACGGTCGTTGTAGCCGTTGACGGTCAGCTCGATCCGGTGCAGGCCGAGCTCCTCGAAGCCGTAGCGCAGCGTGGTGCGCACGGCGTCGGTGCCCAGGCCCTTGTCCTGGTGGGGCGGGCCGATGATCACGGCCAGGGTGGCGCAGCGGTCCTTGGGGGTGGCGCCGTAGAGGGTGACGTGGCCGAGCAGCTCGTCCGACTCACGGCCGACGACGCAGAGGCCGAGGTCGGCGCCGGTGTTGCGGCTCCAGGTACGGAACATCTCGGCGAGCTGCTCGGCCGGCTGCGGGTGGATCGGACTGGTGAGCTGCTGGACGGCCAAGTCCGCCTCCTGCCACCAGGAGACCAGGTGCGGGAGGTCGCTCTCGCGCAGCTCCCGCAGGCGGACCCGGCGACCCGTCAGCGGCGCCCGGTGGATCGTCTCCCCGTTGATCATCATCATGAGGCCGCATCCTAGGAGTGAACCCCGGAGAACGCGGCCGGATTATGGCGACTTTGCGGAGTCTCCTCAGTCCTCGTACACGTTCGTGATGTTGATCTCCGGCTGGTCGTCGCTGAAGACCTCGTTGAGCAGCGCGCCACCGACCAGACCGGCCGCGCCGGCGCCGATCAGCGCACCGGTGCCGTAGCCGCGGCGCTGCGGCTGCTGCACCTCGGGCTGGTACTGCTGCGGATAGCCCTGCTGGGGGTAACCCTGCTGGTACTGCTGGGGGTAGCCGCCCTGCTGCGGGTAGCCCTGCTGGGGGTAGCCGGGCTGCTGCGGCGTGTAGAACGGCGGGGTGGTGGTCTGGACCCGCTGCGCGCAGGCCGGGCAGGCCTGGATCTGGCGCGGCACGCCCCACTGCGGCGACCAGAGCGCGACCGCTGTGCCGGGGCCGTGGTTGGGGTCGAAGAAACAGGTCACTGCACTCTCCTGGGGTACGGGGAAACTCGGCACGGGGGCCGCTACGGCTGGGGCGTAGCCGGGCGCGGGCACGGGGGCAGCGGCCGGCGCGGGTACGGGGGCAGCGGCCGGCGCGGGTACGGGGGCGGCGGCCGGAGCCGGCGCGGGCCCGCCCACGTCGACGCCGAAGTCGGCGGCGATCCCGCGCAGGCCCGAGGCGTAGCCCTGGCCGACGGCGCGGAACTTCCAGTCGGCGCCGTGCCGGTAGAGCTCGCCGAAGACCATCGCCGTCTCGGCGGCGACCGCCCCCTCGGCCAGCTCGTACCGGACCAGCTCCCGGCCGCCCGCCGCGTCGAGCACCCGGACGTACGCCCCGCGCACCTGGCCGAAGCTCTGGCGGCGCTGCTCCGCGTCGTAGACCGCCACCACGAAGACGATCTTCTCCACCCCGGCCGGCACCGAGCCGAGCGAGACGGCGATCTGCTCGCGGTCCCCGTCGGTGGCCTTGCCGCCCGCGTGGGTGACCGAGCCGTCGGGGCTGCGCAGGTTGTTGAAGAAGACGAAGTGCCCGTCGGAGACGACCTTGCCGGTCGCGTCGCACATCAGGGCCGAGGCGTCCAGGTCGTACCCCTGGCCCGCCTGCCAGCCCAGGCCCACCGTGACCTCGGCGACCCCGGGGGCCTCCTTGCCCAGCGATACGTTCCCGCCTCGGGACAGGACCGCGCCCATCATCTCCTCCGTACTGCCCGGACACCCCGGGCTCGGCCGACATCGTCGCAGCTCGCCAACGGACGGCCGAGTCCCTGTTGTTCCCGCCCGTGTATCAAGTCAGCAACAGCACCGGTTTGACCACCTCGCCGCAGGCCGCGGCCGCCGCGGCCCGCTCGATCTCGGCGAAGGCGTAGGTGCGGACCAGCCGCTCCAGCGGCAGCCGCCCGGAGCGGACCAGCCCGGCCAGCGCGGGCAGGAAGCTCTGCGGCACCGATCCGCCCTGGTTGATCCCGAGGATCCGGGGCGCCCGCCCGAGCAGCGCGGGCACGTCGAGGGCGACCTCGCTCCCGGCGGGCGGTGCCCCGACCACGCCGCAGCTGCCGCCGACGGCCAGCGAGCCGACCGCCTGCCGCAGGGCGGCCACGCTGCCGCTGGTCTCCAGCGCGCACTCCGCGCCCCGGCCGCCGGTGAGCTGCCGCACCGCCGCCACCGGGTCCGCCGCCCCCGCGTCGACCACCTCGTCCGCGCCGAGCTCCCGGGCCAGCGCCAGCCGGGCCGGCTGGAGGTCCACGGCGATCACCCGGGCGGCCGGGGTCAGCCGGGCGGCGAGCACGGCGGCCAGCCCGACCCCGCCCGCGCCGAACACCACGAGGGTGTCCCCCGGTGCCGGGCGCAGCACGTTGAGCACCGCCCCCGCGCCCGTCTGCACCCCGCAGCCGAGCGGGGCGAGCAGCTCGGGCGGCAGCCCGTCCGGCACCGGTACGGCGTTGCGCTCGCTGGCCAGGGCGTGGCTGGCGAAGGAGGACTGGCCGAAGAAGTGGCCGTGCAGCGGCCCGTCGTCGGCCGCCCGCATGGTCGCGGTGCCGTCCAGCCGGGTGCCGAACGGGCGGCCGCCGCAGACCCCGCCGCCGAAGAGGTTGAGCGCGGGCCAGTGGTCGCACCGCACCGGGCGGCCCTCGCGGCAGGGCGGGCAGGCGCCGCAGGAGTCGAAGGTGAGCACCACCCGCTGCCCGGCCGACACCCGGGTGACCCCGGCACCGACCTGTGCCACCACTCCGGTGCCCTCGTGGCCGAGCACCACCGGCAGCGGGCCCGGGGTGTGCCCGGCCCGGACGCTCAGGTCGGTGTGGCAGATGCCCACCGCCTCGATCCGCACCAGCACCTCGCCGGCGCGCGGTGCGTCCAGCCGGACGGGCTCCAGGGCGAACGGCCCGCCCCGCTCGCGCAGCACGGCAGCCACGGCGTTCTGACGCATCGTCAACTCCAGCTCTGGATCGGCGAGTAGAGGCGGTCCTTGGTCTCCCGCTCGTACGGCATGCCGGGCGGCATCCTCAAGACCTCCAGTTGCAGGCCCCAGGGGGTGCGGAAGTAGACCCAGCGGTCGCCGTCGATCGGGCCGCCGTCCCGGATCGTCTGCGGCTCGCCCAGCACCTCCACGCCGGGCTGGGCGCGCAGGTAGGCCACGGCGGCGTCCACGTCCTCGACCGCGACGGCCAGGTGGTGGCCGCCCCAGTCGCTGTTGCGGGGCAGCTCCCGGCGCTGGTCGGGGGCGGTGTACTCGAAGAGCTCGAGGTTGGTCACCGGCCCGAGCCGCAGCATCGCGATCTCGGCGGCGGCCGCCCGGTCGACCCCGAGCTGGCGGGTCATCCAGTCGCCCTCGGGGTCGGCCACCGGGCCGAGCCGGTAGAGCAGCTTGGCGCCGAGCACCTCGGTGAAGAAGGCCACCGCCTGGTCCAGGTCCGGGACGGTGTAGGCGACGTGGTGGACGGCGAGGGCGCCGGGGATGCCGGTCATCGGGGGGTTCCGTTCTCGTTGATCGCGGCGTACCGCTGGTTGGCGAGGGCGGCGGTCAGGCTGAGCCCGCCGTCCACGGTGAGAGTGACGCCGGTGGTGTACGCCGCCTCGGGGGCGGCCAGGTGCACCACGGCGGCGGCCACCTCCTCCGCCCGGCCGGGGCGGCCGAGCGGGATGGCCGGGCGTTCGATCGCGGCCACGTCCGTACCGTCGGCCATCCCGTTCATCGGCGTGGCGGTCTCGCCGGGGCTCACCGCGTTGACGGTGATCCCGTACGGGGCCAGCTCCAGCGCCATCACCTTGGTGAGCTCGCCGAGCCCGCCCTTGGCCGCGCAGTAGGCGCCGCCGCCGAGGATGGGCACGTACTCGTGCACGGAGGTGACGTTGACGATCCGGCCGCCCTCCCCGAGGGCGACCATCCGGCGGGCGGCCTCCTGCGCGCAGGCGAACGGGCCGGTCAGGTCGACGGTGAGGATCCGCTCCCAGTCCGCCAGGGCCTCCTGGAGGACGGGCGAACGATGGTTGATCCCGGCGCAGTTGACCAGCACGTCGATCCGCCCGAGCCGCTCGACCACCCGGCCCATCGCCGAGGCGGCGGCGGCCGGATCGGCCAGGTCGACGGCGAACACCGGGCCGTTCCCGGCGAGTTCGGCCGTCAGCTCGGCCCCGGCCCGGTCACTGCGGTAGCCGACCGCGACCCGGTACCCGGCCGCCGCCAGGGCCACCGCCGTGGCCCGGCCGATCCCCGAACTGCCGCCCGTCACCACGGCCGTGCGGACGCCCCAGCGGGGCGCCGGGCCCGTGCTCGCCCGCCCCGCGGGGTCAGTTCCGTGCTCCCGGTCGCCGCCGGGCCGGGCGTTCGCCCCGCTCATCACGCGGCCTCCTGGATCTGGTAGCCGGCCTGGCGCAGGCTGCCCGCGCCGAGGTAGCCGTACAGCGCGACGGTGGTGACGCCGGGGCGGGTGCGGAAGCCGTGCCACTCCCCGGCCGGGACGTAGGCCAGATCGCCCTGGGCGAGCCGGACCCGGCCGCGTTCGGTGAGGTGGTCGCCGCCGCCCGCCAGGACCAGGAAGAACTCGTCGGCCGCCGGGTGGCGGTGCAGGTCGTGGCTGCCGCCGGGGGTGAAGGTCGAGGTGGCGAGGGTGATCCCCCGGGAGCCGACGGTGCCGGTGGTGGCCATCCAGTGCACCGCCATCCGCTCGAAGCCCCCGGCCTCACGCAGCGTGCCGCGCTCCCGCCGCCGGGCCAGCGGCACCGTCGTGCCCTCGCCCGGCGGGCCGGGCCGGGCGTGCACGGTGAGCAGCACGGCGGGCGAGGTGCCGACGCTCAGTCCGTACCGGCTGCCTGCCGGGTGGTAGAGCCCGTGGCCGGGGCCGAGCTGCCGCTCGCCCCAGCGGGCCCGGCCCGCCAGCACGACGGTGACGGCCTCGGCCCCGGTGGACTGCTCGGCCCACGAGCCGGCGTGCACCGCCTCGACCGTCACCCCGCCCCTGGCCTGCGGGAAGAGCTGCGGGTCGATGAGCCGCCGGAAGCACGGGGCGCGTTCGGGGATGGCTGCGGGTACCAGGATCATCGGGTGCCTCCGAAGTCGAGCAGGATCTTGGGCGGGCCGCTGCGGCCGCCGCCGAGGAGTTCGAAGGCCCGGGGGCCCTCGGTCAGGGGCAGCACCTCGGCCACCAGCGGGTCGGCGTCCAGCACGCCCTCCCGGAACAGGCGCAGGGTGCGGTCGTAGTGGTCGAGCCCGTGCCGGACACCGATCACCTCGAGACCGCGCAGCGCCAACTCCCCCGGCACGAAGGCTTCGACGGCCGCTCCGGCCACGCCGATCACGGCGAGCCGGCCGCCGGGCTCCAGCAGGTCGAGCCCGAGCCGGAAGGCGCTGGCCGCCCCGCTGGCCTCCACCACCAGGGAGTAGCGGCCGAGTTCGGAGCGCGCGGCCTGCCCGGGGGTGAGCCCCCGGCGGGCGCCGCACCGCACGGCCAGCTCCAGACCGGCCGGGTCGATACCCACCGCGTCCACCAACCCGGCGGTGCGGGCGGCCAGTTGGACGGCGAGCAGGCCCATCGTGCCGGTGCCGATCACGGCGACCCGGTCGGCCAGCCGGCAGCGGGCCTGCTCCAGCCCGCCGGCCACCGTGACGGCGGGCTCGGTGAGCGCCGCCGCCCGGTCGCCGACCCCCTGAGGCACCCGGCTGAGCGAGCCCTCGGGCATCGCCACGTACTCGGCGGCGGCGCCCGGGTGGCCGTACAGGCCCACCTCGCGCAGCCGTTCGCAGAAGGTGCGCCGGCCCCGCAGGCACATCCGGCAGTAGCCGCAGTGCAGCATGGTGTGGCCCACCACCCGCTCCCCGACGGCGAATTCGGCGCCGGGGGTGACGACGCTGCCGGTCCACTCGTGGCCCGGCAGCACGGGGTAGGCGGCCCGGCCGTCCTGCAGGTACGCGGCGGTGCCGTGCAGGAGTTCCAGGTCGGTGCCGCAGAGGCCCACCAGGGCGGTGCGCACCAGCACACTGCCCGGGCGGGGCACCGGGCGGGGCACCCGGACCACGGCCACTTCGTGCGGCCGCTCGATCCGCAGCGCCGTCATGACGTCGGCGGTTCCGGACAGGCTCATGGCCGGGTGCTCCTTCGGCGGCTGGGCCGGCCCGTGGCCGGCCGGGCGGGCCCGGCCCCCAGGGTCAGGCAGAGCAGTTCGGCGCCGAGCGGGCCGGCCTGCAGGTCGAGGTCCTGTCCCCGGCCGACCAGCAGCAGGTCACCGGTGTCGGTGAGGTGCTGCACCGGGTCCGGGCCCTGGACGGCGAGCACCGGGCCGCGCAGCACGTACCAGGCGGTCTCGGTGCCGCGCCGGGCGGCCCGGTGGAGCTGCGCGTTCGGGCTGAGCCGGACGTGCTCGAAGGCTTCGCAGTCGCTGCGCAGCAGGTCGCGGCGGGCCAGGGTGAGGATCCGGGTGCGTTCGCTGCCCGGGCCGACCACGACCATGGCCGAGGCGGAAGCGGTGGTGACGATCATCGGGTGCCTCCTCGCGGCACGGCCAGGACGGCGTGGAAGTACTCCATGCCCGCGTCCCCGGCGACGATGGTGACCTCGCCGCCGAGCGGCAGGGTCAGTGCGGTGCCCTCGGCGAGCGGCACCTCGACCACTTCTTCGTCGGCCTCGACGGCGTCCCCGGTGGTGTCCTCGGAGGTGTCCTCGGTGGTGGCGAGGCCGCCGCCGGCGGTGACGAACACGGTGTGCTCGACCTCGTCGGCCTCGAGCAGGATGCTCTCCCCCGGCTCCAGCCAGGAGAGCCCGACCCCGCACAGCGGGCCGGAGAGCACCTGGCCCGGGTCGACGGCGCGGCCCCGGTGCAGGGCGGTGATGGCGGTGCTGGACATCTCGTGGCTCCTTGCTGGTCCGTTCTGTCCTCGACCTTCGCCCGCCCGACGTCCCGACCGCACGGGAGCCGCGTCCCGTCCTGTTCCCACCCCGCCGCCCGGCCCCGGCCCGGCCCTGCCCGGACCCCGCCCAGGCCACCGGCCCCGAGCACCGTCGATCGGATCCGGTCACCCTCCGGTCGGCGGCGGCCAACTTCCGCCAACTGCCGGATTCCGCCCCGGTGATACTGGAATCCGGGCCGCCGGACGCGAAAACTCGTCCCGTGACGCACTCCGGGCTGCAGCAGCCCCCGCTCTTCGACCCCGCCGCCGTACCTGCCGGGCCGGCGATCTGGTCGCGCAACTTCCGCTACTACTTCACCGCGCGCAGCGCGGGGCTGCTCGGGCACACGATGCTGCCGGTGGCGGTCTCCGCCGGGCTGATCGCCTCGGGGCGCGGGCTCGGCAGCGTCGGCCTGGCGCTGGCCTGCCTGTCGGCCTCGTTCGCGGGCCTGGTGCTCCTCGGGGGTGTCCTGGCCGACCGGTTCACCGCCCGCCGGATGATGATCGGCGCGGACCTCACCAACCTGACCGCCCGCGCCCTGATGGCCGTCGTGTTCTTCCGGGGGGTCGGGCACCTGTGGCAGTTGTGCGCGCTGATGGCCGTGGCCGGCGGCGCGGCCGCGATGTTCCAGCCCGGCGCCGCCAGCACCGTCCCGCTGGTCGCCCGCGACGTGCAGGGGGCCAACGGCGTGCTGCGGACCTCCGAGGCGCTCACCGCTCTGCTCGGCCCGGCCCTGGCGGGTCTGCTGGTCGGCGCCGCCGCCACCGGCTGGGTGATGGTGATCGCCGCCGTCACCTACGGCATCAGCGCCTGCGGACTCGCCGCCCTGCGGCTCGGCCCCGTGCCCGCCCCGCCGCCCGGCGAGAGCCTCTGGCGGAGCCTGGTGGGCGGTTGGCACGAGTTCCGCTCCCGGCAGTGGCTCTGGGGCACCATCGTGGTCTGGATGTTCTACACCGTGCTCTCGACCGGGCCGCTGCTGCCGGTGGCCGCCGGGGTGCTCGTCCCGTTGTACGGATCCACCCTGTTCGGCCTGCTCAGCGGCGCCTTCGCGGTCGGCACGGTGTGCGGCGGACTGCTGGCGATCCGGGTCAAGCCGCTGCGGCCGCTGGCCGCCGGGGCACTCGCACTGCTGGCCTTCCCGCTGTACCCGCTCGGCATCGTGCTTGGCTGGCCCGTCCCGGCGCTGGCCGCCGCCCAGGTGCTGGTCGGCACCGGCGTGACGTTCTGGGGCGTGATGTGGGCGACCAGCGTGCAGACCCAGGTCCCCGGCGAGGTGCTCAACCGGATCCACTCGTACGACGTGGCCGGCTCGGTCTGCATGCTGCCGGTCGGCAGCGCGCTGGCCGGCCCTGCGGCGGCGGCCTTCGGCCCGGACGTCGTGCTCGCCGCCGGGGCGCTCGGCGCACTGCTGGTCTCCGGCGCGCTGCTGATGAGCACCCCGATCCGCGAGCTCCGCCGGGTGGAAGGCACCTGATTACGCCAACTGAACTTCCTGAAGCGTCAGTTGATGCTCTGTCAGGGCCCTGGTCCGGCTCCTAGGATTGACCGTACCGACCGGTCATGACTGGGGGCGGGATGGAGAGCAAGCAGCGAGTCGTCCGACGGAACGCCCTGCTGTCCCGGCTGCTGAACGCGGCGGCAGCGGCGATGCTTGCCCTGCTGGTCTACAGCGTCGTCCAGGACAACCTGTCGGACCAGCTCCAGCACAGCTGGCCGTGGCGGCTGAGGCTGCTGGACGTGCAGAGCGCGACCACCGCCGCGCTCGCCGTCCTGGGCGCCTGCCTGGCCCGCGCCCAGTACGCCCGGACCGTCCGGCCCGCACTCGGGCACTCCGGCCGGGCCGTGGACGGTGTCGCGCCGTTCGGCCAGCGCGCCTGGGCCTGTGTCCTGACCAACGCCGCGCAGGACGTCGCGGTGATCTCGGACATCGCCTTCCTGGTCACCTTCGTCCCGGCGGCTCCGGGAGAGCAGCCACCGGAGCCGAGCCCCTGGGGCACCGCCCTCCAGGCGATCGGGCGGATCACCGCCGAAGGCCTGGAGCTGCGCAAGGACTTCATGCTCACGGTCATGACGGCCGGGGTCCCGGTCCCGTCCCAGGGGATGCTGTTCCTGGGCTGGTTCACCGAGCGGGCCATGCGCGTGGTGGACGAGGTCTACATCCGCGTCCAGGTCGTCGACCGCGTCGGCGACACCCACGAGCGCATCATCGCCTGCCTCAAGGCCGCCGACCGCACCCCTGCCCACTCGGACCCGGAGCTCTCCTGAGCCCCAGGGTCTGTCCGGCCGATCACGTCGGATAGCGGGCGTCGCCCGGTGACGCGCGGGCGGCGCCGACGCGGGGGCACCTCCCGGCCGAAGGCTGGGGGCAAGTCCATGCGGAGCATCGGCGACCGAGGAGAAGCCGTCGAAGGGCCCCTCCTGCCCGATGCCGGGCAAGGAGGGCGCGTGCCCCGGCGGCGACCGCCCGGCGTGATCGGCCGGACAGACCCTAGCGCTCCGCCGGGGTGAGGGCGGTGGCGGTCCGGGAGGCCGGGACGGCGGTGGGGATCAGGGCCGCCAGGCCGACTCGCAGGGTGTCCGGGCCGATCCTGGTCAGCAGGGAGCCGTCGGCGGTGTGCGGGCGGCCGAGGCCGGCCAGCAGGAGCAGGCCGTCGTCCCCGCGGGCCGCCGCCGCGCGGCGGACGGCGGTGGCCACGGCGGCCGGGTCGGTACCCGGGGGCAGGCCGAGCGGGAGGCCGACGCGGCGCAGCAGGTCGCGGTGGGCGTGTTCGTCCTCGGCGGTCAGCAGGCCCAGGTGGGCGGAGATCCGGGCGGCGGCCAGCAGCCCGAGGCCCTCGGCCTCGCCGGAGGGCAGCCCGGTGACCTCCCGGATGCCCTGGCCGAGCACCTGCCCGTAGGCCAGCGCCCGGGCCGGGCCCAGCTCGAGCGGGTCGTACCCGGCCACCGCGGCCCGCGCGTCGGCGCAGAGCGCGACGAACGCGCCGAGCTCGGCCGGGCGGTACCCCGCCTCGGGCCGCAGCACCGCCGACACCCCCGACAGCCGCGCCGGGCAGACCGCCAGTACGTGGCGCACCACGGTGACCAGCCCGGCCCGCAGCTGGGCCACCGGCTCGGCGGCCAGGAGGTCGAGCTGGCCCCGCACCAGCGTCGGGGCGTGGTGCAGGCCCAGACCGCCGCCGGGCAGGTGCTGGACCGGCGAGAGCGCCGGGCCGCAGAGCGCCGCCAGCGTGGTCGGCACCCGGACCAGCCGCAGCCCGCCGAGCAGCAGCCCGGCGAGCACCCCCGCCGTACCGGCCAGGCCCTCGCCGCCGACGGCGAGCAGCACCGTCCGCCGGGTGAGCCCTTCGGCGGCGATCCGGTCCGCCAGCCGCTCCACCGTCTGCAGGGTCGCCGCCCCGGGCACCCGCAACCGCTGCCCGAGCGGCAGCCGCGCGGTGAGCCCCTCCGGCGGCACGCCGTCGGTCAGCACGACGCACCGGTCGGCCGCCAAGTCGGCCAGCTCCGTGGCCAGTTCGTCCCAGCCCCGCTCCCCCTCCCGTACCCGCAGCGGCACCTGGGCCGCGCCCGCCCACAACACCCGGTCGAGTCCGTACTCCTCAGCCATCTCCCGACCCTCCTCCACCGGAAATCACCCCCACACCGTCGGCCGCCCGGCGCCCCGGCCGCACGGGCGCACGGTCTCGACCTGGTCCCACCCCCGGCCCCGGCCCCAGGCCCCGGGCCGCTGCCGGCGGAGCAGGACCACCCCCGGGCACGCCGTCCCCCGACGGCAGGCGGGTTCGGCTGCGGTCACACAGCAGGGGCGACGGAGACGCCGGAGCGGGGGCGTGCCGTCGCACGGGGAGCAGTCCGCCTCCCGCGGTACTGCTCAGGACCCACCACTTCCAGTCTCCGCCGCCTGACGGGTCACCGCCAGCCGCAGCTCGGTGCGGCAGCAGCTCAGTGCGGCAGCAGATCCGGCCGCCGCGCGGGCAGTTGGCCGCTGAGCCGGGCGGGCAGGACGGCCAGGAAGAGCAGCTCCGCCCCCATCGGCCCGCCGTGCAGGTGCACCCCCGCGCCGTCCGGAGCGAGCAGCAAGTCCCCGCGGTCGAGGGTGCGTTGGGGGTGGTCGCCGCAGTCGATCAGGGCGACCGGGCCGCGCAGCACGTACCAGGCGGCCTCGGTGCCGCTGCGGCCGGAGAGGTCGTAGCAGGCGCCGGGGCTGAGGCGGACGTGCTCCACGGCCTCGCACTCGCTGTGCAGCATGCCGCGCCGGGCCAGGCACTTGGTCCGCACCCGCTGGGTGCCCGGGCCCAGGTGGACGGTGGCGTGGGCGATATCGGTGACGATCACTGGGACCACCTCGGTACGGCGAGCTCGGCGTGGACGTACTCCAGGCCGTCCAGACCGGCGGTGAACGCGGCGCCGGTGCCGAGCGGCAGGGTCAGGCCCCGGCCGGGCAGCAGCGGCACCCGGACGTCCCCGGTCGCGGCCCGGCCCGAGCCGGCGGTGACGAACAGGGTGTGCTCGACGCCGTCCGTGCGGAACACCGCGCGTTCGCGCGGGGCCAGCCGGACGTGCTCGATCCGGCGCAGCGGCCCGGTGAAGACCGCCGAGGGGTCGACCGGGCCGCCCCGCCGCAGGTCGGTCACCACGGCGTGCCGGACCACCGGGCCGTCGCCGGGCACGGGTTCGGCGGGCATCTCGATCACCAGCCAGTCCAGGTTCCCGGCCCCGGTGTTGCGCAGGCCGTGGGTGGTGCCGAGGCCGGTGAGCACGGCGTCCCCGGCCTCGACGGGGTGCGGGCGGCCGTCGAGGGTGATCTCGCCCTGCCCCCCGAGCAGCACGTACACCTCCTCGGTCCGGGTGTGCAGATGCTCCCCGCTGACCCCGCCGGGCGGCACGCTGGCCCACTCGACGGCCTCCCAGCCGCCGCCGAGCCCGGCCCGGCGGGCCAGGCAGGCCCACCGGGTCAGACCGCGGGTGCCGTGCACCCCGTGCACCTCGGCGGGCTGCCGGGTGTCCCCGACGATCACCGCGTGACGCATGACAGCTCCTTCAGCTCCTCGGCGGAGTCGGCCAGTTCACCGGCCGTGAGGTCGTCGGCGAAGCAGCCGTCGCCGATCCCGACCGGCAGCGGCAACCGCTGGCGGCCGTCCCGGTGGCGGACGGTGTCGGTGAGCGCGTCGCCGAGCGTGGCCGGCTCCATCAGCGGGTGCCAGACCGGCAGTTGCAGCCTCCGCATGAGGGCGAGCACCTCGTCCCGCTGCCCGGTTTCGACCAGTCCCCTCCGCTGGGCGAGCACCGTGGTCAGCGCCATGTCGAGGCAGACCGCCTCACCGTGCAGCAGTTCGGGCAGGGCCCGCATCTCCACGGTCGGGCTGAACGAGTGGCCGTAGTCCATCGACCGCTCCAACCGGTGCTCCCACAGGTTGGGTTGGAGCTCCTGAAGCATCCCGTGCACGGCCCGCACCAGCACCTCACCGGCAGGGGTCGGCCCCTGGAAGCGCTGGGCGATCAGCGCCTCGCCGTGCGTCGTCAGCAGCTCGAACAGGCGGCGGTCCTTGATCAGGGCGATCTTGAGGATCTCCGCCAGCCCGTTGCTCAGGTGGCGCGGGTCGAGGGTGGCCAGGAAGGCCGGGTCGAGCAGGGTCACGGCGGCCGGGTGGTAGGTGCCGAGCCGGTTCTTGTGCGGCCCGAAGTTGACCCCGGTCTTGGCCCCCACCCCGGCGTCCACCAACCCGATCAGCGTGGTCGGCACCCGGACGAACGGCGTCGAGCGGCGGTACAGGCTGCAGGCCAGACCGACCACGTCCATCAGCACGCCGCCGCCCATCGCGACCACCGGCTCACCCCGCCGGGCCAGCCCGAAAGCGTCCATGGCCTCAGCGACCCGGAACACCGAGTCCATCGTCTTCACCTGCTCGTGCGCGGGCAGCACACAGAGCTCGTACGGCAGCCCCCGGGCCTCGAAGTACCCCCGGATCCGGGCGCCGTACAGCTCGTGCACCCGCGCCTCGGCCACCACCAGCCGGCGGCCGGGGCCGGCCCCGGCCGTGGCCAGCGCCGGGTTGGCCGGGGAGAGCACCCCGGGAGTGAAGCTCACCTGGTACGACACCGGCAGCGCCGTCGCCACCGTCCAGGCGGTCACGGGCTCCCCGAGGGTGAACAGCCCGTGCGGTTCGTCTCGCTTGGCAGGCACGGAGGCCTCCTTCGCAGTGGCAGGACTTCTTGCCCACCACGCTCGCCATCCCGACGTCCCGGCCGCACGGGGGCACGGTCTCGACCTTGTCCCGCCTTGTCCCGCCTTGTCCCACGATGGTCCCGGAGCCGTACGGTGGAGTGGACGGGGGATCTCCCGGAGGGCTGTGCGCCATGGAGTACGCCGACCGCACCGAGGCGGGCCGCCGGCTCGCGGCCGCGCTGGTGCACCTGCGCGGAGCCGATCCGGTGGTGGTCGGGCTGCCCCGGGGCGGGGTGCCGGTGGCCGCCGAGGTGGCGCGGGCGCTGGGGGCGCCGCTGGACCTGTGCGTGATCCGCAAGCTCGGCTGCCCCGGGCAGCCGGAGCTGGCGATGGGGGCGATCGGCGAGGGCGGGGCGCGGGTGCTCAACGAGCACGTGCTGAGCGGCGCCGCCGTCACCGAGCGGCAGCTGGCCGAGGTCGAGCGCGCGGAGCGGGCCGAGCTGGCCCGCCGGGTCGAGCGCTACCGCCGCGGCCGCCCACCCGTCCCGCTGACCGGCCGCACCGTCGTGGTGGTGGACGACGGCCTGGCCACCGGCGCCACCGCCCGGGCCGCCTGCGAGCTCGTCCGCGCCCGCGGCGCCGCCCGGGTCGTGCTGGCCGTCCCGGTGGCCCCCGGCGACTGGCAGCGCACCATGGCCGCCGCCGCGGACGAGCTGGTCTGCCCGCTCACCCCGCACCGTTTCTGGGCCATCGGCCAGTTCTACCGCGACTTCGGGCAGACCACCGACGCCGAAGTCCTCGCCTGCCTGGACGCGGCCGCCGACGGCGCGGAAGGCGAGCCCGACCCGCCGCGCGCCCTTACCTTCGCCGAGGGCCTGGCCGCCGACCTGACCGTGCCGCACCACCCCCTCGGGCTGGTGGTCTTCGCGCACGGCAGCGGCAGCAGCCGCCTCAGCCCCCGTAACCGGGAGGTGGCCGCCACGCTGCGGCGGGCCGGGCTGGCCACCCTGCTGGCGGATCTGCTCAGCCCGGCCGAGGCGGCCGACCGGCGGAACCTCTTCGACGTCTCGCTGCTCGCGAGCCGCCTCGCGGCCGCCACCGAGCGTGGCCGGGAGCAGGTGGCGCCGCACCTGCCGGTCGGCTTCTTCGGCGCGAGCACCGGCGCCGCCGCCGCGCTGCGGGCCGCCGCCGAGCCCGACGCCGAGGTGGCGGCGATCGTCTCGCGGGGCGGCCGGCCGGACCTCGCCGGGCCCTGGCTGGACCGGGTCCGGGCGCCGACGCTGCTGGTCGTCGGCGGCGCCGACCACGCCGTCCTGGGCCTCAACCGGGAGGCCGCGGCCCGGCTGACCTGCCCGCACAGCCTCGCCGTCGTCCCGGGCGCGACCCACCTCTTCGAGGAGCCGGGAGCGCTGGAGGCGGTCACCGTGCTCGCCGCCGACTGGTTCGAGCGGTATCTGGACGATCTTCCGGAGCCATGAAGCAGTTCGCACACGCCAGGGAGAATCACTGCGCAATCTGACCAGTGCTAGCAGGCACCTTCTGCTCAGCTTGTACACATTGAGTAGTCCAGAGGCCAGCTGTTGCCCAACCCGCCCGACTGGAGCAAGCTCAGCGCACTGACGCGGCAGCCCACCCCACCCGCCGCGCAGCCTCACCGTGGAGGAACCACCGATGACCACCAACGCCGTCGAACTGACCCCCGAGGAGCTCGAAGCCGGCCTCGACGCGGAGCAGCTGCGCCGCCTGGTGGGCCTGGTCGAGCACGACCCCGCCGGTGACCCGTTCCCCGTGATCGCCCAGGACGCGATCGTCTTCGTGGTCGGCAACGCGACCCAGACCTCGCACTTCTACCAGTCCGTCTTCGGCATGGAGCTGGTCGCCTACTCCGGCCCCGAGACCGGCCGCCGTGACCGCAAGGCGTTCGTGCTGCGCTCCGGCTCCTGCCGCTTCGTCATCAAGGGCGGCGTCACCAACGACAGCCCGATCCTCGACCACCACCGCCGCCACGGCGACGGCGTCGTCGACCTGGCCCTCGAGGTGCCGGACGTGGACAAGTGCATCGAGCACGCCCGCGCCCAGGGTGCCCGCATCCTCGAGGAGCCGAACGACGTCTCGGACGAGAACGGCACCGTGCGCCGCGCCGCGATCGGCACCTACGGCGAGACCCGCCACACCCTGATCGACCGCTCGCGCTACCACGGCCCGTACCTGCCGGGTTACGTCGTCGCCGAGACCAAGGTGCAGCGCCCCGAGGGTGCGCCCAAGCGCCTGTTCCAGGCCCTGGACCACGCGGTCGGCAACGTCGAGCTCGGCAAGATGGACGAGTGGGTCTCGTTCTACAACCGCGTCATGGGCTTCGTGAACATGGCCGAGTTCGTCGGCGACGACATCGCCACCGACTACTCCGCGCTGATGAGCAAGGTGGTCGCCAGCGGCAACCACCGGGTGAAGTTCCCGCTCAACGAGCCGGCCATCGCCAAGAAGAAGTCGCAGATCGACGAGTACCTGGAGTTCTACGGCGGCCCCGGCTGCCAGCACATGGCGCTCGCCACCAACGACATCCTCACCACGGTCGACATCCTGCGCGCCCGCGGCGTGGAGTTCCTCAACACCCCGGACTCGTACTACGACGACCCGGAGCTGCGCAAGCGCATCGGCGAGGTGCGGGTACCGGTCGAGGAGCTGAAGAAGCGCGCGATCCTGGTCGACCGCGACGAGGACGGCTACCTGCTGCAGATCTTCACCAAGCCCCAGGGCGACCGGCCGACGGTGTTCTTCGAGTTCATCGAGCGGCATGGTTCACTCGGTTTCGGCAAGGGCAACTTCAAGGCGCTGTTCGAGTCGCTGGAGCGCGAGCAGGACAAGCGCGGCAACCTCTGACGACCCCTTAGTACGATGCCCGCCACACCGAGGAGAGGGTGACCATGGCGTACTACCGGCAGCTTGGCAGCATCCCGCCCAAGCGCCACACCCAGCACCGCACCCCCGAAGGCGGGCTGTACTACGAGGAGTTGATGGGCGAGGAGGGGTTCTCCTCGGACTCCTCCCTGCTCTACCACCGCGGCATCCCGTCCTCCGTGGTCGACGCGCAGGTCTGGGAGCTGCCGGAGCAGGCGACCACGCCGAACCTGCCGCTGCTGCCCCGGCACCTCAAGCTGCACGAGCTCTTCCCCGCGCAGGAGTGGAAGGCCGTCGACGCCGTCACCGGCCGGCGCCTGATCCTGGGCAACGGGGACGTGCGGATCAGCTACGTGGCCGCCGGGGCCCCGAGCGAGCTCTACCGCAACGGGCTCGGCGACGAGTGCGTGTACGTCGAGTCCGGTGACGCCGTGCTCGAGACGGTCTTCGGCACGCTGACCGTCGGCCAGGGTGACTACGTGATCATCCCGCGGGCCACCACGCACCGCTGGGTGCCCACGGGCGACGCCCCGCTGCGGGCCTACTGCATCGAGGCCAACAGCCACATCACCCCGGCCCGCCGCTACCTCTCCAAGTACGGCCAGCTCCTCGAGCACGCGCCGTTCTGCGAGCGCGACCTGCGCGGCCCCGAGGGCCCGCTGCTGGTCGAGGGCGAGGACGTGGACGTGCTGGTCAAGCACCGCGGCTCCGGCCCCGGCGGCGTGGTCGGCACCCGCTACACCGTGCCGCACCACCCGTTCGACGTGGTCGGCTGGGACGGCTGCCTGTACCCGTACGCCTTCAACATCAGCGACTACGAGCCGATCACCGGCCGGATCCACCAGCCGCCGCCGGCCCACCAGGTCTTCGAGGGCAACAACTTCGTGATCTGCAACTTCGTGCCGCGCAAGGTGGACTACCACCCGCTCTCCATCCCCGTGCCGTACTACCACGCGAACGTGGACAGCGACGAGGTGATGTTCTACTGCGGCGGCAACTACGAGGCGCGCAAGGGCTCCGGCATCGCCCAGGGCTCGATCTCGCTGCACCCGGGCGGCCACACCCACGGCCCGCAGCCAGGGGCGTACGAGCGCTCGATCGGCGCGGAGTTCTTCGACGAGCTGGCCGTCATGGTCGACACCTTCCGGCCGCTGGAGCTCGGTGAGGGCGCCACGGCGTCCGAGGACTCCAACTACGCCTGGACGTGGTCGGGTCGGGGGCCCAAGAAGTGATCCCTCTCTTCGACGCACTCTTCGACGACGCGGCGGTCTTCCCCCCGGGGGACCTGCCGCTGCCGCAGGCCGTGCCTGCCCACCAGGCCCACCGCTCCGCCTGGTACGCCGAGTTGGTCGGCCCGTTCCTGTGCGGGGCGAACAAGCTCGGTGAGCTGGCCGAGCTCGCGCAGCCCGGTATGCCGGTCACCCTGGTGCTGCCGGGCGGACCCGACCAGCTCGCCCCGGCGCTCGCCGCCACCGCCGGGCTCACCGTAGTGGGCGTGGAGCTCGCCGCCGGGGCCAAGGCGGGCGTCGCGGCGCTCGACCAGCTGCCCGCGGGGGTCACCGGCGCGGTCGAACTCGCCCGTGGCGAGAGCCTGTTCGCCGAGCTGGACGTACTGGCCGGGACGCCGTACCGGGCCAAGTTCCGCACCGGGGGCCTGGCCGCCGAGGCCTTCCCGAGCGAGGCCGAGCTGGCCGCCTTCGTGCGCGGCTGCGCCGAGCGCGGCATCGCCTACAAGTGCACGGCCGGGCTGCACAACGCCGTCCGGCACACCGACTCGCGCACCGGATTCGAGCACCACGGCTTCCTCAACGTGCTGCTGGCCGCCGCCGACCCGGCGCGGGCCGAGGAGGCGCTCGCAGAGCGCTCGGGCCAGGCTCTGGCCGCCGCCGCACTGGAGCTGACGGCTGGTCAGATCGCCGTCGCCCGTGCTTCGTTCACCGCCTTCGGCACCTGTAGCATCGCCGAACCGCTCGACGACCTGGCCGCCCTCGGCCTGCTTCCGCACCAGGAGAACCCGTGACCGCCAGCTGGATCGCCTCCGCGCAGGACTCGCCCTACGGCCTGCACAACCTGCCGTACGGCGTCTTCACCGCGCCCGACCAGCCCGGCCGGCGCCGGATCGGCATCGCCGTCGGTGACTTCGTGCTCGACGCCGGGGCGGCCGCCCGGGCGATCGACGAGCCCTCGGAGCTGCTGGAGGCGGACACCCTCAACCCGTTCCTGGCCGCCGGCCGCCGCACCTGGGAGATCACCCGCGCCGCGGTGACCACCTGGCTGAGCGACGAGTCGTACCGGGAGGCGATGAGCCCCTGCCTGGTGCCCCGCGCCGAGGTCGAGCTGCACCTGCCGTTCGAGGTCGCCGACTACGTCGACTTCTACGCCTCCGAGCACCACGCAAGCAACCTGGGCCGGATCTTCCGCCCCGGCACCGACCCGCTCACCCCCAACTGGAAGCACCTGCCGATCGGCTACCACGGCCGGGCCGGCACGGTCGTCGTCTCCGGCACCCCGGTGGTGCGCCCGCACGGCCAGCGCAAGGCGCCCACCGACGCCGTGCCCTCCTTCGGGCCCACCCGCCGCCTGGACATCGAGGCCGAGGTCGGCTTCGTGGTCGGCGCGGGCACCGAGCTCGGCACCTCCGTGCCACTGGAGTCCTTCCGGGAGCACGTCTTCGGCGTGCTGCTGCTCAACGACTGGTCGGCCCGGGACATCCAGGCCTGGGAGTACGTGCCGCTCGGCCCCTTCCTCGGCAAGTCCTTCGCCACCTCGGTCTCCCCGTGGGTCGTCCCGCTGGAGGCACTGGAGTCGGCCCGGGTCACCCCGCCGACCCGCGACGTCGAGCCGCTGCCCTACCTGGACGACCGCGAGGGTGAGCCCTGGGGCCTGGACATCGCGCTCGAGGTCAGCCTCAACGGCCACGTCATCTCCCGGCCCCCGTTCGCGGGCATGTACTGGACCGCCGCCCAGCAGCTGGCCCACATGACCGTCAACGGCGCCTCGCTGCGCCCCGGCGACCTGTTCGCCTCCGGCACGATCAGCGGCGAGGCCGTCGACACCCGCGGCGCCCTGATCGAGCTCACCTGGAACGGCGAGAACCCGGTCAAGCTCCCCGACGGCACCACCCGCACCTTCCTCGAGAACGGCGACGAGATCACCATCACCGCCACCGCCCCGGGCCCGAACGGCACGGTCATCGGCTTCGGCGAGGTCACCGGCCGCATCGTCCCGTAACCCGCTCGCCGCTGAGGGGCCGTACTCCTGGCAGGAGTACGGCCCCTCAGCTGTCCTGCGGCGCCCGCGTCACCCGGCCGCACCGGCCGGGCAGACCGGCGCCGGGCCCGCGTTCTCGCGGGTGCGGTAGAGCGGGGCGTAGGAGATCAGCAGCAGCACGGCACCGAGCGGGATCAAGTCCTTGTCCACGAACGGGATCAGGTTGTCGACCACGATCAGCACGGGCGCCCACGGCCGCACCACGCGGCGCCTGGCGAGCTGGACGACCAGGATCGTCTGGCCGACGAAGAACAGCATCGGGACGGCGGAGTAGAAGACGGGCATCACCCCGGGCATCCCCTGGATGCTGCTGTACATCGTGTCCATCGCATCCCGGTCCGCGCACAGGAAGCCGACCACCAGGTCGATGACGAACTGCCCGACCACGGCACCCGCGCCGACCGTGGCGGTCCAGAACGCCACGGTGGACAGCCGGCCCGACCCCGCCTCCGTGCGCATCGCGGCGAAGGCCCGCACGAAGCAGACCAGCGCGCCGATGAAGCACAGGTGGCCGGCCGACCAGGTGAAGCCCGGCTGACGGACGCCGTCGAGGCCGTTGATGATGCGGAACACGCCGTAGGCGGCGGTCAGGACGGGAGCGGCGACGAAGGCCGTGCGGGAGTTGATCACGACGATCAAGGTAGTGACGCCCACCCCCGAGCGCATCAGGTTTCTCCCCCGAGCAGCCCCCGAACAGCCCCTGAGCGGCCCCCGAGCCGACCCCGAGAGCACCGAAATTGGTACGTACCAAAGGTCGCTATGGGCGGCATGCCCGATTTGGGATTGCACGGGATGCAACGAACCACGTCAACTGGATAACTGGTGTAGACCTGTCATCCGCGCAGGTGCAGTCTGGGTGCCGTCCCCGGGAGAGCGGCGCTCGCCCCGGCCCAACTGCCGAAACATCGCGCACCTTTGACGCCAAGGGCGGTATCCCAGCATGAACAAGAAGCTCCTCAACCTCTCGGCGCTCTGTGCCGTCGGTGTCCTCGCCCTGACCGCCTGCAGCAGCAGCGGCAGCGGCAGTGGCGACAGCAAGGACTCCGGCAAGGCGAGCGGCCCGGTGACCCTCAAGTTCGTCGCCGCCGACTACGGCGACTCCGCCGCCAACTCCTCGACGGCGTACTGGGGTGACGTGGTCAAGGGCTTCAACGCCACCAACCCGGACATCAAGATCGATCTGCAGGTCGTCAACTGGAACGACATCGACAAGCAGGTCAAGACGATGATCCAGAGCGGCAACATGCCGGACATCCTGCAGACCGGCGGCTACGCCGACAAGGTGACCGACAAGCTGCTCTATCCGGCCGCCGACGTGCTCTCCCCCGCCACCCAGGCGAACTTCATCGACACCTTCGCCAAGGCCGGCCAGGTCGGCGGCACCCAGTACGGCATCCCGTTCGTCTCCTCGGCCCGCGCCTTCTTCTACAACAAGGCGATCTTCGCCCAGGCCGGCATCACTTCGGCCCCGAAGACCTGGGACGACCTGAAGGCCGACGCCGCCGCCATCAAGGCCAAGGTGCCGGGCGTGACCCCGTACGCGCTGCCGCTCGGCCCGGAGGAGGCCCAGGGCGAGTCCCTGATGTGGGAGCTCGGCAACGGCGGCGGCTACCAGGACGCCTCGGGCAAGTACACCCTCAACTCCCAGGCGGACATCGACACCTTCAGCTGGCTGAAGGCCAACCTGGTGGACCCGGGCCTGACCTACGCCAACCCGGCCACCACCGACCGCAAGACCGCCTTCGCGGACTTCGGCGCCGGCAAGACCGCGATGCTCAACGGCCACCCCTCGCTGATCCAGAAGGCCAAGGACGGCAAGGTCGACTACGCCGCCACCGCCATCCCCGGCAAGACCGGGCCGCTCAAGTCCACCCTGGGCGTGGCCGACTGGATGATGGCCTTCAACAAGAACGGCCACAAGGACCAGATCAAGAAGTTCCTCGACTACGCGTACAACACCCAGAACACGCTCAAGTTCGACGAGCTCTACAACCTCATGCCGGTCACCAAGGACACCCTGGCCACCATGAGCGGCGACGCCAAGCACGCCGACCTGAAGCCCTTCTTCGACCTGCTGCCGACCGCCACCTTCTACCCGCTCGGCGACACCAGCTGGGACAACGTCTCGGCCGAGATCAAGAAGAGCGGTGGCACCGCCGTCTCGGGCGACCCGGCCAAGGTCCTCGGCGACCTGCAGAAGAGGGCCGAAGCCGCGGCCGCCGACAAGTAGCCGCCCCCGTGCGGGAGGTGATCTCCCCCACCTCCCGCACCTTCTTCGTACTCCCTGCACTCCCTAGGAAGGCACGACCTTGTCGCTGAAAACCGGAGGGCGAGGGCGCTCCGGCCTCGCCCGGCTCGGCCCGCTCCCCTGGATCGCCCCCGCGGTGGTCCTGATCCTCTTCGTGGTGCTCTGGCCCGTCTACGAGATGGTGCACACCTCGTTCCTGCGGATCAGCACCAGCGGGTTCGTCCGTGGCTCGGCCGGGTTCGACAAGTACACCAAACTCTTCGACGAGCCCGACTTCTACCAGGTGCTCGGCTGGACGGTGGTCTGGACGACCGCCGTCGTGGCGCTCACCATGGTGCTCTCGCTCGCCCTGGCGCAGCTGTTCAACCAGAACTTCCCCGGCCGCCGGCTGACCCGCTGGGCGCTGATCGCCCCCTGGGCCGCCTCGGTGCTGATGACCTCCATCGGCTTCAAGTGGATGCTCGACCGCACGGCGGGCGTGCTCAACACCGTGATGGTCGACCTCGGCCTGATCGACGCCCCCAAGGACTGGCTGGGCGACCCGTCCACGGCCAAGCCCTGGATGGTCCTGATCGCTGTCTTCGTCTCCCTGCCCTTCACCACCTACACCCTGCTGGCCGGCCTGCAGACCGTGCCCGCCGAGGTGTACGAGGCGGCGAAGGTGGACGGCACCTCCACCTGGCAGACCTACCGGCTGATCACCCTCCCACTGCTGCGGCCCGCCCTGTTGGTCGGCCTGGTGATCAACCTGATCAACGTCTTCAACTCCTTCCCCGTCATCTGGGGCACCACCCAGGGCGGGCCGGACAGCGCCACCGCCACCACCACCGTCTTCGCCTTCCAGCTGATGAACACCGACATCGGCGAGTCCGCCGCGATGTCGGTGGTCAACTTCGGGCTGATCGTGGTCATGGTGCTGGCCTTCCTCAAGGTCAGCCGCTGGAACGAGGAGAGCTGATGGCCACCACCACGTACGTCCTGAAGCCGCGGCTGCGCCCGCGCACGGTGGTCGTCATGGCCGTCGCCTGGCTGCTCGCCGCACTCTTCCTGCTGCCCTACGTCGAGATGATCGTCACCGCACTGCGCCCGGCCGACGAGCTGCGCGACGCGACCTACCTGCCCCGGCACTTCGCCTGGTCGAACCTGGTCAACGTCTGGTCCGACTCGACCCTCGGCACCAACCTGCGGGTCACCCTGCTGGTCGCGGGCGGCTCCACGCTGCTGGTGCTGCTGGTGGCGCTGCCCGCCGCGTACTACACGGCGCGGATGAAGTTCCGGGGGCGGCAGGCCTTCCTGCTGCTGGTGCTGGTCACCCAGATGTTCCAGCCGACCTCGCTGCTGGTCGGGCTCTACCGCGAGTTCTACCAGTTCCACATGCTCAACTCGGTGTGGACGCTGATCATCTGCAACGCGGCCTTCAACCTGGCCTTCGCGATCTGGATCCTGACCGCCTACATCTCCTCCATCCCGAACGAGCTGGAGGAGGCCGCACAGATCGACGGGCTCGGCCGCCTCGGCGCGCTGCGGCGGGTGACCATCCCGCTCGCCATGCCGGGCATCGTCACCGCCGTGATCTTCACCTTCATCTCGGCCTGGAACGAGTTCGTGATGGGTCTGCGGCTGACCACCGTGCCCAGCAGCCAGCCGCTGACGGTGGGGATCAACAACTTCATCGGCAACTACACCGTGCAGTGGAACTACCTGTTCGCCGGCTCGGTGGTGGCCATTCTCCCGGTGGTCGTGCTCTTCGCCTTCATCGAGCGCCAGGTGGTCTCCGGCCTGACGGCCGGCTCGGTCAAGTAGCCCGCCCACGCGGCTCGGTGACCATCACCAGGTCTCGGGCCAGGGGTTCGACCACCGCCCGGCCGCTGACGAACACCTCCTCCTCGGCGAGCACCAGCCTGACCGCGAAGTACCCCTCGAAGCCGATCCGCCACCCCGCGACCTCGCTCCCGTCCACCCGGAGCGAGGTCGTGGTCGTCTCCAACTCCCTGACGAAGTCCCAGCTGTCGAGCCACTCGGGGATCGACAGGTGCTCCGGCGGGGGCTCGGCGTTCATCGCGAGGTTCTGCAGCTCACTGGCGAGGTCGACGCCCTCGTAGCCCCGGAAGGTGGTCACCACCAGGTGCGCGGGTGCCGCGTGCAGCGCGTAGCTGACGCCGCAGACCTCGGCTCCGCCGTCGGAACCGCCGGAGAAGCCCCACTCCTCCGGAAGCTCGGCGAGCATCGCGAACCGGTGGCCGAAGACTGCGAGTTGCTCGGTCTCCGGCGGGACGTGCGGGTGCGGCTCACCCGGTCGTAGGTAGAACAACGGCTCCCCCTGGGCTCGTTGGCTGACCTGACCATGGTGCCGCACCCAACGGCCCGCCGTCAGCCGGGTGTTACAGCCTCAGGTCGCCACCCGCCGGCTCGGCGAAGAAGGCGGCCACGTCCGCCGCCGTCACCTCGGCGAGCGTGGCGGGGCGCCACTGCGGGTTGCGGTCCTTGTCGATCACCTGGGCGCGGATGCCCTCAGGGAGATCGGGGTGGGTGAGGGCGTGGGCGGAGATGCGGTACTCCTGGGCCAGGGTCTCGGCCAGGTCGGCGTGGCCCCGGGCCAGCCGCAGGGCGGCCAATGTGACCTTGAGCGCGGTCGGCGAGTGGGCCACGATCAGCTCGGCGGCCTCCTTGGCCTCCGGCAGGCCGGCGCCGTGCAGCCGGTCGAGGATCTCCTCGACCGAGTCGGCGGCGTAGCAGGCGTCGATCCACTCCGCCTGGGCGGCGAGCGGGGAGCCGGGCGCCTCGGCGGTGCACTCCGGCAGCGCGGCCACCGGATCCGCCTGCGCGAGCAGCTCGGGCAGGGCTTCGGAGGGCACGAAGTGGTCGGCGAACCCGCAGTGCAGCGCGTCGCCCGCCGTCATCGCGGCGGCCGTCAGCGCCAGGTGGGTGCCGAGCTCGCCGGGCGCGCGGGAGAGCAGCCGGCTGCCGCCGACGTCCGGTGTCAGTCCGATCCGGGTCTCGGGCATCGCGACGGCCGACCGCTCCGTGACCACCCTGAGGTTCGCGTGCGCGGAGAGGCCGACCCCGCCGCCCATGGTGATCCCGTCCATCACGGCCAGGTACGGCTTCGGGTACCGCGAGATCAGGTGGTTCAGCCGGTACTCGTCCCGGAAGAACCCCCGCGCCTGCTCACCCCCGGCCCTCGCACTGTCGTGCAACGCCCGGATGTCCGCCCCCGCGCAGAGCCCCCGCTCCCCCGCCCCGCTCAGCACCACCGAGCGCACGGAATCGTCCGCTGCCCAGGCGGTGAGCGTCTCGTGGATCTCCAGGATCATCCCGTACGTCAGCGAGTTGAGCGCCTTCGGCCGGTCGAGCCGGATCCGTCCGACGCCCTGCTCCACGGTCAGCTGTACGTCGGTCATCCGCTTGCTCCGCTTCCCCTTGCCGGTCTGTCTGATCTCCGGACACCGTACTCGGCCGAATGCGAGGATCCTCGACGGGCCCACGAACCGAACCAGGGGGACAACCGTGTTCCGCACACCACCAGGCACACCACTCCCGCACTTCCCGACCGCCGCCGAACAGATCGCCCGCTTCGGCCGGCCGATCGCGATGCTGCCCGAGCCGCCGAGCGGCTGGAAGCTGCTGTTCGGCACCCAGGGGGAGGGCACCCACACCTACCGCCTGGACATCACGTACGCGGCGGACCGGACCCACCACCTCCAGGTGTCCTCCGTCCGGCCCCAGCCCAGGATCCTCACCCGGTTCGGGTCACTGCTGGAGAACTTCGTCGTGAATGCCGAGCACCGGCCGCGCGAGACCGACCACCGCGCCTGGCACGACAGCTGGCGTTTCATCCGCGACCTGGAGCCCACCGAGACCTCCCTCCTCGTCGACGGGGTCGAACTCCTCGCCCGCCGGATCTCCTTCGAGGGCTACTTCGGCCTGAAGGTGATGCTCGACGGCCTCCAAGTGTTCGTCTGCGGCCGCTCCGCCGCCGAGCCGCTGGGCACCGCCCTGGTCACGGGCACCGAACCGCGCGGGCACGTCTTCCGCCCCCGCGTCCTCGGCGGCACGGACTGACCGCTTCGGCCGGCCCGGCCACTTGCGGGAGCAGCGCACCACGTCAGCCTCGGCGCCACCGACCGGAGCCCGTCGCTAAGGCGCGGCCGCGCCGCGGGCGCGGATCGCGGTCCGGCGGCCGGCGGCCGTCCCCCCAGCCCTCGGGCAACGGCTCCTCCCACCAGGGGGCCTTCTCCCAGAGCTCCATGGCGAGCGGTTCGGCATCCGGGAAGCACCGCCGGATCTCACCGAGCACCCATGGGTCGGCGGTCAGCAGCTCCCAGGACGTACTGTCGAACTCCCGCAGCACCAGCACCCGTTCGGCTCCCCGGTAGCCCACGAAGTCCCCGTCGACCGCCTGCAGAGCGGCCGGCAGCAGGGCCAGCAGCTCCAATGTCCCGACCCCGGTCTCGGCCCGCTTCTCGATCTCGGCGAGCCGCTCCCAACCATCGTCGCAACTCACCCGCCAGGTGAGCCCGAGCCCGAAGCTCCCCAGCCGGACCAGCAGTTCGTTCACCGTGACGTACCGCCGCCCGGGCATCCCGCCGGGCGGCGCCTCATCCTCCCGCCAGGCGTCGAACCTCAGCGACTCCACATCCGTGTCCATCCAGGGACCGTACTCAGCCCGCCCCCGCGACCGCCTCCGGTTTTTCCCGACCGACCACAATGGTGGGACCAGCCCGGGGCAGCCCCCGGGCGCCCGGTCTCGAAGAGGAGAAGAAGGCATGACGCAGAGCGCCCTCGACCAGTTGCTCGGCCGCGCCCGCGGCCCGATGGGCCCGGCCGTCGAGCTGGACTTCGGGGTCGCGAGCGGGCCGCTGGCGGAGCTCGGTCAGGTCATCACCCGGCTGAACGGCTTCTTCGTGTTCAACGCCGGCGTCCAGGTGTTCCGGGTCGGCGAGGAGGGCCTGGGGCCGGACCTGCTCTCCTGGAACACCGACGAGGTCTGGAAGTCCACCTACGACGGCCTGGCCGACGACGTGTTCTGCTTCGGGCAGGACCTGTTCGGCACCCAGTTCGGCATCGTGGGCGGCGAGGAGGTCGTCAGCTTCAACCCGGAGACGGCGGACCTGGTCCCGCTCGGCACGAGCCTCGAGGAGTGGGCGGCCTGGCTGCTGGCGGACCCGGACGTCAACGGCGTCAACTCCTTCGCCTACGCCTACCAGCGGGAGAACGGCCCCCTGGAGCCGCACGAGCGGCTCGTCCCGCTCCAGTTCTTCGTCATGGGCGGCGCCTACGAGTTCGACAACCTGGTGGTCAAGGACTCCGCGGTCGGCATGTGCATCCGCGGCCCGATCGCCCAGCAGGTGGCCCACCTCCCGGACGGCGCGGAGATCCGCCTCCGCACCGAGTGACCCGGACGGCCGAGCGCGCGTGACCGGTGGGGCGGGTGGGACGATGGGAGCCATCCGCAGGTACGGCCCCGGACGGCCGCCCTTCGGGGCGGGGCAGGGAGCAGGCCATGACTGCCGCAGCAACCGGACAGCTCGCAGGCCTGCGTGCCGAGGAGTTCCCGTACCTGGATGCCGCCGGGCAGGCGTACCTCGACTACACCGGGGCGGCGCTGCCGCCGCTCTCGCTCGTCCGGGGCAGCGCCGAGCGGCTGGCCAGGGGTGTGTACGGCAACCCGCACTCGGCGAGCCCCGCCTCGCTGGCCTCCACCGAGCTGGTCGCCGAGGCCCGCCGGGCCGTCCTCGCCTTCTGCCGCGCCCCGGCGGAGCAGTACGCGGTGGTCTTCACCCCCAATGCCACCGGCGCGATCCGGCTGGTCGCCGAGGCCTTCCCGTTCGCCCCCGGCCGGGGGCTGGCGCTGCTCCGCGACAACCACAACTCCGTCCTCGGGCTGCGGTGCTACGCGACCGCCGCCGGAGCCCCGGTGCGGGTGCTGCCGCTCGGGGCCGAGCACCGCGCGGACGCGGCCGCCGTGGCGGCGGCGCTCGCGGCCGGTCCGCCGGGGCTGTTCGCCTACCCCGGGCAGTCCAACGCGACCGGGGTGCGGCACCCGCTGAGCTGGGTCGCCGAGGCTCGGCGCCAGGGCTGGCGGGTGCTGCTCGACGCCGCCGCGATGCTGCCCACCGCCGGCCTCGACCTGGGCGCCGTCCCGGCCGACTTCGTGGCGCTCTCCTGGTACAAGATCACCGGCTTCCCGAGCGGGGTCGGCTGCCTGCTGGCCCGGCACGAGGCACTGGCCGAGCTGCACCGCCCCTGGTTCTCCGGCGGCACCGTGCAGGCCACCGCCGCCGACCCCGCCTGGTACCTGCTCTCCCCGCCGCCGGACGGCTTCGAGGACGGCTCCCTCGCCTTCCTCGCCCTGCCGGACGTGATCGCGGCCGCCGGCTGGCACGGGCGGATCGGCTACCCCGCCCTGGCCGCCCACACCGGTGCCCTGACCCGGCGCCTGATCGACGGCCTGACCGCCCTGCGCCACCCCGGCGGCGAGCCGGCCGCCCGGGTGCTCGGCCCCACCGGCCCGGCCGACCGCGGCCCGACCGTCGCCTTCCACCTGCTGCGCCCCGACGGCACCCCGCTGGACGAACGGCTCGCCCAGGCCGCCACCGCGGCCGCCGGGATCAGCGTCCGGACGGGCTGCTTCTGCAACCCCGGCGTGACCGAACAGGACAACGGGCTCACCCCCGACCGGGTGGCGCACGCCCTGCGCGCGGGCGACCCCGCCTCCACCGACGCGTACCTGCGGCAGCTGGGCGGCCGGGTCCAGGGCTCGGTCCGGGCCTCGACGGGGGCGGCGACCGTCGAGGCCGACGTCGACCGGCTGCTCACCGTCTGCGCGGAGCTCGCCGCCCGGGCGCCCGCGGACCCGGCGGAGCCCCGGCACGGGTGCTGACGGGGTGTGGAGGTGACCTCCGTCTCGCGGGGTGAGACTGGCGCTGGGGGTGGTCGGTCGTAGATCGTAGGCGGTGTCAGTCTGTGAACCCGCAGGGATGGAGCTGTTGATGGCTGAGTACGGGACGATCCTGGTCGAGCGCAAGGGGCGGGTCGGGGTGATCACGCTCAACCGGCCGGAGGCGCTGAACGCACTCAACAACCAGCTGATGAACGAGGTGGTCGACGCCGCGACCACCTTCGACCGTGACCCCGAGATCGGCGCCATGATCATCACCGGCTCGGCGAAGGCCTTCGCCGCCGGGGCGGACATCAAGGAGATGCAGACCAACACCTTCCCCGAGGTCTACCTCGACGACTGGCTGGGCCCCTGGGACACCCTGGGCCGGCTCCGCAAGCCGGTCGTGGCGGCGGTGGCGGGTTACGCGCTGGGCGGCGGCTGCGAGCTGGCCATGCTCTGTGACGTGCTGCTCGCGGCCGACACCGCGAAGTTCGGGCAGCCCGAGATCAAGCTCGGCGTCATCCCCGGCATCGGCGGCTCGCAGCGGCTCACCCGGGCCGTGGGCAAGGCCAAGGCGATGGAGCTGTGCCTCACCGGCCGCATGATGGGTGCCGAGGAGGCCGAGCGGGCCGGCCTGGTCTCCCGGATCGTCCCCGCCGACGAGCTGATGGCCGAGGCCCTCAAGGTGGCCGAGACCATCGCCGCGATGTCCACCCCGGCCGCCGTCGCCATGAAGGAGAGCGTCAACCGCGCCTTCGAGACCACCCTCGCCGAGGGCGTCCGCTTCGAGCGCCGCCTCTTCCACGCCGCCTTCGCCACGGCGGACCAGAAGGAGGGCATGGCCGCCTTCGCCGAGAAGCGCCCCCCGAAGTTCGAGAACCGCTGAGAGCAACCCCTCAGGGGCGCGGGGAACGGCGCGGCCAGCCATGCACCTCGCCGTACCGGCACACAGTGAGCCAGTTGCACTGTCCAGGGGCGCGAGGAACTGCGCGAAGCGGTAGGCCGCAGGCCGTGCA
Source organism: Kitasatospora sp. NPDC002227 (assembly GCF_040296285.1). Lineage (NCBI taxonomy): Bacteria > Bacillati > Actinomycetota > Actinomycetes > Kitasatosporales > Streptomycetaceae > Kitasatospora > Kitasatospora sp. NPDC002227. The sequence goes on along the minus strand of NZ_JBEOWY010000006.1, from coordinate 29,239 downwards.
CGGCCGCTCGCGCCGTTCCCTGCCCCACTGGGGGGGTTACCCCGCTTCGGCCATCGGCTCCGCCGGGCTGCTCAGGCGGGCCAGGCCACCGCGGGTGGCGGCCACCACGACGTGGTCGCCCGGGGCGAGGCGGCGGGAGCGGTCGGCCGGGTTCCACTGGTAGTCGTCGGGGCGGCGGGCCAGGCGGACGGCTATCACCCGCACGCCGCCGCCCTGCTCGATCTCGTGCAGGTTGAGCCCGAGCAGCCCCGACCCCTCGTCGGCCGCCAGCTCGGCGATCAGCAGGACGTGCCGGTACACCGACAGGGTGCCCAGGACCTCCCGCCCCATCAGCGCCGCCGCGAAGGCGGGCGCCGAGAGGTAGGAGACCGACCGCGAGGCGACGTTCCCGAGCGTCGCGTACACGTGCTGGGCGAAGTCGTCGTCGAACAGCCGGACCACGATGCGTACTTCGCCCCGCAGCGCCCGCGCCTCCAGCGCCGCCTCCAGATTGGTCGCGTCGTCGGCCGTGACGGCCACCAACGCGCGGCAGTGCTGCACCCGGGCCCGCCGCAGCTGGCTCTCCAGCGGGGCGTCGCCGACCAGCACCGGCACCCCGAGCGCCCGGACGGCGGCGATGCCGCGCGCCTGCGGGTCCTTCTCGACGCAGACCACCGGCACCCCGGCCTCCCGGACCAGGGTGGCGACCCGGGTGCCGACATTGCCGAGGCCGACCACCACCACGTGGTCGCGGGTGCCCGCACCCGGCGCCTTGGGCAGGCCGCGCCGGCCGGTGGCGAGGGTGTCCACCACGATGGCGGTGAAGACCGGCATGAAGGTGATCCCGCAGAAGGTGATCACCACCTGGGCGACCCGCTGCAGCACGGCCGAGGCCGAGGAGTCCCCGGGCGTGTCGGGCTGAGCGGCACCGGCCATGTCGAGCAGGGTGAGGTAGACCGCCCAGCCGAACCGGCCGTCGAAGTACCACATCACCCCGGCCGAGACCAGCACCGCGACCAGCGCGGTGATCAGCAGCAGCCGCAGCCGGGCGCTGGTGAAGAACCGCAGCGTGTCGAGCAGGCCCCAACTCAGCCTGCGCCACCAGGCGATGGCCACCGGCGGCTCGCTGCCGAAGGTCTGCAGCGCCGCGATGCCACCGGGCCCGGGCAGCTCGGCGAGCTCGGCCGGGTGGCCGAGCTCGACCGGCCCGTCCGAGGCCGTCCGGCGCGCCAGCGCGATGAACTCGGCGGCCCGGCCCGCCGTTTCGGGCAGCAGGCGGAGCTTCCCTATGTCCTGCCGGTCGATCTGGTCGGCCACCACGCAGATCTGGCTGGACTGGATGTCGTCGTCATAGGCGACGTAGAGGTAACGGTCGCCCACCCGCACCGTGTTGGGGCGGCTGAGGGCGCCGTTGGCGAAGGCGGGCGCGGCGGTGGCCGAGCCGGAGAGGGCGGCACAGTTCGGCAGCAGATTGCCGATGTGCTCGCCGAGCCGCTGGTTGTACATCCGCAGCACGATCCGGATGCCGGGGTTGTGCCCCTGCGCGGTGAGCGCGGCGTGGATGTTGCTCTGGTCGGCGCCGTCCACCAGGGCGATGCCGCGCGCGGTCTCCACCCCGCAGGCGCGCAGCGCCTCGGCGCTGAGGCCGGCGAACTCCAGGACGGCCGTCACGCCCTCGATGGCCGCTATCTGCGGCGCGTGATCACGCGTCAGTTCCGGGACCAGGACGACCACGGGAACTTCGTACTGCTCGACCAGTTCGCGGACGAGCCGATGGGCCAGTGCGTTGCCGCCACAGACGATGTAATGGTTGCTGTACGGCTCGACCGGCAGGGCCCCCCACCCTTCATGCGTCATACCTTCGGAGTCTAACTGAGCCGATCGGTCGTACGGGTGACGACCGGATGACTGAATCATCGTCAATCGTCCACAGCCGAGGCCCTACCCGGAGATAGCTTCTCGTACACGAACACCGTCGTCCCCCGTACGGAGGAGCAACGCCGTGCTCATGACCCGCCGCCGGTACGGCGCCCTACTGGGGGCGCTCGGGCTGGCCTGGGCGCTCCTGGTCGGCGCCCACGCCCCGGCCCGCGCCGAACAGGCCCCCCGGGCCGCCGGCCGGACGCTCGTCTGGTCGGATGAGTTCAACGGCGCGACCGGCGCCGCGCCGGACCCGAAGCGCTGGCGCCACGTGCTCGACGGCCAGGGGCACGGCAACAACGAGCTGGAGTACTACACGGCCGACCCCGCCAACGCGGCGCTGGACGGCGCCGGGCACCTGCAGATCACCGCCCGGCCGGCCGACCCGGCGGCCGGACTCACCTGCTGGTACGGGCCCTGTCAGTACACCTCGGCCCGGCTGGACACCGACGGGCTGTTCTCCGCCGCCGCGCCCGGCCGCTTCGAGGCCCGGATGAAGCTGCCCTGCGGCACCGGCCTGTGGCCCGCCTTCTGGGCTCTCGGCACCCGCACCGACCAGATCGGCTGGCCGGACGGCGGGGAGATCGACGTCATGGAGAACCTCGGCAACGAGACCGGCACCGTCCACTCGGCGCTGCACGGCCCCGGCGGCTTCCAGGACGTCAGCGCGTACTCCCTGCCGGGGAGCAGACAGTTCTGCGACGACTACCACGTCTTCGCCGTCGACCGCCAGGTCGACCGGCTGTCCTTCTCGGTGGACGGCAAGGTGCGCCACACCGTCCTGCAGAGCCAGGCGGGTTGGCGCTGGGTCTTCGACGAACCGTTCTTCCTGGTGCTGAACCTGGCCGTCGGCGGCGACTGGCCCGGGCCGCCGGACGACACCACCGTCTTCCCCGCCGTGCTGAGCGTGGACTACGTGCGGGCCTACCGCTGACCGGGAGCTCCCCCGGTCGCAGGTGACGAAGTGGGCCGAGGCGCGTTGCCGCACGGGGGCCCGAGCGGTCAGTTTCACCCTGGAAGCCGCGCCCCCGAGAGGACTCCGACCATGAGCCAGACCCACCAGACCAGGGCCGCCCAGGCGCAAGGCGCCGGCAGAGCCCTGACCAGCGGCAAGGGCCGCTGGATAGCCAACTGGGAGCCCGAGGACCCGGGCTTCTGGGACGGACCGGCCCGCCGGATCGCCCGCCGCAACCTGATCTGGTCGGTGGCCGCCGAGCACCTCGGCTTCACCGTCTGGACGCTCTGGAGCGTCGTCACCGTGCACCTGAGCGGCCGGGGCTTCTCGGCCGACCAGCTGTTCTGGCTGGTCGCCCTGCCGAACCTGGTCGGTGCCGTGCTCCGGGTGCCCTACACCTTCGCCCCGGCCCGCTTCGGCGGCCGGAACTGGACCGTCGTCAGCGCGCTGCTGCTCACCATCCCCGCCGTGCTGCTCGCGGTGGCGGTGCACAACCCGCACACGCCGTACTGGGCCTTCCTGCTGATCGCCGCCACGGCGGGCGTCGGCGGCGGCAACTTCGCCTCCAGCATGGCCAACATCACCCACTTCTACCCGCGCGCCAAGCAGGGCGGGGCGCTGGGCATCAACGCGGCGGGCGGCAACATCGGCGTCAGCTCGGTGCAGCTGATCCTGCCCTGGGTGATCTCCGCGCTCGGCCTGGCCGCCGCCGGCCTGGTCTGGGTGCCGCTGGTGCTGGCCGCAGCCCTGGCCGCCTGGTTCGGGATGGACAACCTGCGCGACGCCCGCTCCTCGGTGCCGGACCAGCTCCGGGTGGCCCGCAACGGGCAGACCTGGCTGGTCTCGCTGCTCTACATCGGCACCTTCGGCTCCTTCATCGGGTACTCCACCGCGCTGCCGCTGCTGATCAAGGTCTCCTTCCCCGAGCTCGGCCTGGTGCAGTACACCTTCGTCGGCGCCCTGGTCGGCTCGCTGGTCCGCCCGCTGGGGGGGATGGCCTCGGACCGCTGGGGCGGCGCCCGGGTGACCATCTGGGCCTTCGCCACCATGCCGGTCGGCGCGGCCGGCGTGGTGTACGCGCTGCGCGAGCACAACTACCCGCTCTTCCTGGCCAGTTTCCTGCTGCTCTTCGTCCTGGCCGGGGTCGGCAACGGCTCCACCTACCGGATGGTGCCCGCGATCTTCGCCGCCCGGGCCCACCGGATGCTCGGCGCCGAGCACCCCGACGCCGCCGCCCAGGGCCGCCGCGACAGCGCGGCCGCGATCGGCGTCATCTCCGCCGTCGGCGCGCTCGGCGGCTTCTTCATCAACCGGGGCCTCGGCACCTCGATCGCCCACACCGGCAACGCGGATGCCGCCATGACGGTCTTCGCCGTCTGCTACGCCCTGTGCGCCGCGCTCACCTGGTACTGCTACGGGCGCAAGGGCCGGACGTACACCGATGTCTGACAGCTCAACTCCCCCGAGGCGCACGGCCACCCACTGCCCGTACTGCGCACTGCAGTGCGGGATCTGGCTCGACACGGACGCCTCGGGGGCCGTCACCGTCGAACCCCGCAACTTCCCGACCAACCAGGGCGGGCTCTGCCAGAAGGGCTGGACCTCGGTCGAGCTCCTCGACTCCCCCGCCCGGCTCACCAGTCCGATGCTCCGCCGCAACGGCCGACTGGTACCGGTGAGTTGGGACGAGGCGCTGGCGTACGTCGCCGAACGCTGCCGCGAACTCCAGGCCCGGCACGGCGCGGATGCCGTCGGCATCTTCGGCGGCGGCGGGCTGACCAACGAAAAGGCCTACCAACTGGGCAAGTTCGCCCGGGTGGGGCTGGGCACCGCGACCATCGACTACAACGGCCGCTGGTGCATGGCGGCCGCCGCGGCCGGCGGCGGCCGGGCCTTCGGGCTCGACCGCGGCCTGCCCTTCCCGCTCGCCGACGTCGGCGCGGCGCAGACCCTGCTGCTGGTCGGCGCCAACCCGGCCGAGACCATGCCGCCGTTCGCCCGCTACCTGGTCGCCCAGCGGCAGGCCGGCGGCTCGCTGATCGTGGTCGACCCGCGCCGCACCCCGACCGCCGCCCAGGCCACGCTGCACCTGCAGGCGCTGCCCGGCACCGACCTGGCGCTGGCCAACGGTCTGCTGCACATCGCCATCGCGCTCGGCCACCTGGACGAGGCGTACATCGCCGCCCGCACCACCGGCTTCGAGCGGGTACGCCGGACGGTGGCCGGCTACTGGCCCGAGCGGGTCGAGCGGATCACCGGCGTGCCCGTGCCCCAACAGCGCCGGGCCGTCCAGCTGTTGGGCCAGGCCGAGACCGCGATCATCCTCACCGCGCGCGGCGCCGAGCAGCACAGCAAGGGCGCCGACACCGTCAACGCGCTCACCAACCTGGCGCTCGCCCTCGGCCTGCCCGGCACCCCCGGCTCCGGCTACGGCTGCCTCACCGGCCAGGGCAACGGCCAGGGCGGCCGCGAGCACGGCCAGAAGGCCGACCAGCTCCCGGGCTACCGGCGGATCGACGACCCGGCGGCCCGCGAGCGGATCGCCGAGGTCTGGGGTGTGCCCGCCGACTCCATACCCGGGGCCGGCCGCAGTGCCTACGAGATGCTCGACGCGCTCGGCACCCCGGAGGGCGCCCAGGGCCTGTTCGTTCTCGGCAGCAACCCCGTCGTCTCGGCGCCCAACGCCCGCCGGGTGGAGGAGCGGCTGCGCGCGCTGGACTTCCTGGTGGTCTTCGACTTCGTGCTCAGCGAGACGGCCGCGCTGGCCGACGTGGTGCTCCCGGTGGCCCAGTGGGCCGAGGAGGAGGGCACCATGACCAACCTGGAGGGCAGGGTGCTGCACCGGCAGCGGCTGCGGCCGCCGCCGCCGGGGGTGCGCACCGATCTGGACGTGCTCGCCGAGCTGGCCGAACTCCTGGGCAGCAAGGCCGAGTTCTCCCCGGAGCCACGCGAGGTCTTCGCCGAGCTGCGCCGGGCCACCGAGGGCGCCCCGGCCGACTACTCGGGCATCAGCTACGAGCGGATCGACGCCGAGGACGGCGTCTTCTGGCCGGCGCCGAGCGCCGCCGAGGCCACCCCCCGGATGTTCCTGGCGTCCTTCGCCCACCCCGACGGCAAGGCCCGCTTCCTGCCGGTCGAGCACCGTCCGGCCGCCGAGGAGACGGACGAGCGGTACCCGTTGCACCTGACCACCGGCCGGGTGATGCAGCACTACCAGTCGGGCGCGCAGACCCGCCGGATCCCGACCCTCAGCGAGGCCGCCCCCGAGGCCTTCGTCGAGCTGCACCCCGACCTCGGCACCCGCCTGGGCATCGCCGAGGGCGACCAGGTCCGGGTGGTCAGCCGCCGGGGCAGCGCCGAGGGGCCCGCCCGGCTCAGCGACGCCATCCGGCCCGACACCCTCTTCATGCCCTTCCACTGGGGCGGCCGGGGGCGGGTCAACTCGGTGGTGGGAGCGGCACTCGACCCGGTGTCGAAGATGCCCGAGTTCAAAATCACTGCCGTCCGGCTGGAGCGCATCGCCGGGCGTGAGGGGAGGCAAGGCCCATGACGATGTACCCCGAGGTCAAAGCGGAGACCCGCCGGGTCGTGGTGGTCGGCCACGGCATGGCGGGCAGCCGGGTGGTCGCCGAACTGCTGGCGGCCAAGCCGGAGCTGGACATCACCGTGTACGGCGCCGAGCCGCACGTCCCGTACAACAGGGTGCTGCTGAGCAACCTGGTCGCGGGCAAGGCCGACGAGCAGAGCATCCAGCTGCTCGACGCCCAGCTGTGCGGCACCTCGGTGAAGGTGAACTCCGGGGTGACCGTCACCGCGATCGACCGGGAGAGCCGTACGGTCTGCGCGAGCGACGGCAGCCGCACCCCGTACGACGCCCTGGTCCTCGCCACCGGCGCCACCGCCGCCCGCCCCCCGCTCAAACGGCTCACCTGCGACGACGGCGAACTCCTCACCGGCGTGGTGACCTTGCGCACCCTGGACGACTGCCGGGAGATCCTGCGGCTGGCCGCCGAGGCGAGCGAGCGCAGCGGCCGCCCGGCCCGCGCCCTGGTGCTCGGCGGCGGCCTGCTCGGCCTGGAGGTGGCCCGCGGGCTGGTCCAGCGCGGCCACCGGGCCGAAGTGCTGCAGTTCGGACCGATCCTGATGGAGCGCCAACTGGACGAGGGTGCGGCCCGGGCACTGCACGGCGCACTTGCCGCCGTCGGGGTGGAGGTGCGGCTGGGCACCTCGGTGCTCGCGGTGGCCGGGCGCGAGCGGTTCCAGGGCGTCGAGTGCGAGGACGGCGGCTTCGTCCCCGGGGACCTGCTGGTGCTCGCCACCGGCATGCGGCCGGACACCGCCCTCGCGGCGGCAGCCGGGCTGCCGGTCGGGCGGGGCGTCGTGGTGGACGACCTGATGCGGACGGCCGACCCGGCCGTGTTCGCGGTCGGCGACTGCGCGGAGCACCGCGGCGTCGTGCACGGCCTGGTCCAACCGGCCTGGGAGCAGGCCCGGGTGGCCGCCCAGGTGATCGCCGGCGTCCCGGAGGTGGCGCCGTACCGGGAGAGCCGGGTGGTGACGCGGCTCAAGACCTCCGGGATCGACCTCGCCAGCATGGGCGAGTTCGCGCCCGACGGCACCGAGGACGACACCGACGTGGTGGTCTTCCAGGACACCCGGCGCAACCTGTACCAGAAGGTCGTGGTGCGGGACTGCAAGGTGGCCGGCGCCGTGATGGTCGGCGAGTCCGCGACGCTCGGCACCGTCACCCAGCTCTTCGACCGCCACGACCCCGTCCCCCGGGACCGCCGCCTGCTGCTCTTCCCCCTGGCCGCCACCGCCGTCGGCGAGACCGTCCTGCCCGACGACGCCCTGGTCTGCCACTGCAACGCCGTCACCAAGGCCGAGATCACCGCTCACCGCGGCAGCGACCTGGCGAGCGTGGCCCGCACCACCCGGGCCACCACGGGCTGCGGCGGTTGCCGGGAGGCTGTCGCCAAGCTGCTGGAGAGCTGACCAGGGGCGCGGGGACCTGCGCGAGGCGGGAGGCCGCCGGCCGTGCACGGTCGGCAGCGCAGTTCCTCGCGCCCTGGGTGCGTGCGACTTAACGGAATCAATCCGGCTCATTGGCCGCCTCACGGCCTCGCTCTCATGCTGACGTTACCGCCGCCCCCTGGTGTGGGCGGCCACGAGCCAGGGAGCAGCCGCAGTGGTCAACGTCTCCGTCATCTACTACTCCTCCACCGGCAACGTCCACCAGTTGGCCGTGGCCGCTGCGGCCACGGCCGAGCAGGCCGGCGCCCGGGTGCGGCTGCGGCGGGTCGCCGAACTCGCCCCGGCGCCGCTGATCGCCTCCGACCCCGCCTGGGCGGCGCACGCCGCCGCGACCGCCGACCTGCCGGTGGCCACCCTCGCCGACCTGGAGTGGGCGGACGCGATCCTGCTCGGCACCCCCACCCTGTTCGGCCAGCCGGCGGCCCAGATCCGGCAGTTCATCGACACCACCGGCCGGATCTGCTGCCGGGGCAAGGTGGTCTCCTCCTTCGTCTGCGCGGCCGGCCCCTGCGGCGGCCACGAGCGCGGCCTGCCCGCGCTGGACAACGCCTTCTACCACTGGGGCGCCGTGATCGTCCCCGCCCGCCGCTCCGAACTCTCCGGATCCGCCGACGAGTTCGAGTACGAGGCGGACGGCGAGGAGCCGGGCGAGGCGGAGCCGGAGGCGATCGCCGCCGTCGAGGAGCAGACCCGCCGGGTGGTCCGGGTCGCGGACGCCCTCACCCACCGGCTGATCGCGACGTCCTGAGCCGGCGGCAGACCCCCGCAACACTGCGGACACACCGCCGAAACGCCCGCTTCGCACCCCTTTCTGCACTCCCACGGCGGCACCGACCTGACGAGGTCGGCGCCGCCTGCGGTCGTTGCCCGCTCGAAGGTGACGAACCCTCCGCCGCCCTGACGGACCCCGGACAGCGGCGTTGAGATGCTGCGGCGAGCAGCACCGCCTCCCGAGCCGAGACCACGCCGAACCCGGCGGGATCGAAAGGGTTTTCATGAGCAAGAGTCAGCTGGAGATCTGCATCGTCGGCGCGGGCCCCCGCGGCCTGTCCGTCCTCGAGCGCCTGTGCGCCAACGAGCGCCACTCCCCGTCGCACCCCCAGGTCACCGTCCACGTGATCGACCCGGAGGCACCCGGCGCCGGGGCGGTCTGGCGTCCGCAGCAGTCGCGCCACCTCCTGATGAACACCGTCGCCTCCCAGATCACCGTCTACACCGACAACAGCGTGCGGATCGACGGCCCGATCGAGCAGGGCCCCAGCCTGTACGAGTGGGCCAAGGGCCTGCTCGAGCCGGGCGGCCGGGGCGACGCCGACGACGTCACCCTCGCCGAGGCCCGCGACCTGGGCCCCAACACCTACCCGAGCCGGGCGTTCTACGGCAGCTACCTGAGCGCGAGCTTCCTGCGCGTGGTCGCGCAGGCGCCCGAGCACGTGATGGTGCTGGTGCACCGCAGCCGCGTGGTCGCGATGGCCGACGTGCACGGCATCCCGGCCGGCCCGCAGGGCGTCCGGCTGGAGGACGGCACCCGGCTCAACCAGCTGGACGCCATCGTGCTGGCCCAGGGCCACGTGCCGGCCCGCCTGACCGCCCGCGAGGAGCGGACGGCCGCGCTCTCCCGGATCCACCACCTGACCTACATCACCCCGGCCAACCCGGCCGACCTCGACCTGGCCGACATCAAGCCGGGCGAGAACGTGCTGGTCCGCGGCCTGGGTCTGAACTTCTTCGACCACATGGCACTGATGACGGTCGGCCGGGGCGGGCACTTCGTCCGCGCGGGCGGCCGCCTGCTCTACCAGGCCTCCGGCTTCGAGCCCAAGCTCTTCGCCAGCTCCCGCCGGGGCGTGCCGTACCACGCGCGCGGCGAGAACGAGAAGGGCGCGTACGGGCGTTACTACCCCAAGCTGCTCACCACCGAGTACATCCAGGTGCTGCGCAAGCGGGCGGGCACCGAGGACCCGGTGCAGTTCAGCCTGGACCTGTGGCCGCTGATCACCCGCGAGGTGGAGAGCGTCTACTACCGCACCCTGCTCGACCAGCAGGGCCGCCCGGCCGACGCCGAGGAGCTCTGCGACCGCTACCTCGCGGCCGACCTGGACACCGATCTCACCGGCCTGCTGGACGAGTTCGAGGTCCCGGCCGAGGAGCGCTGGTCCTGGGACAGGCTGTCGCGCCCGTACGGGGACCGGGTCTTCGCCGACCGCAACGAGTTCCGCGCCTGGCTGCTCGACTACCTGGCGCAGGACGTCAAGGCCGCCCACCAGGGCAACCTGAGCGGTCCGCTCAAGGCGGCGCTGGACGTGCTGCGCGACCTGCGCAACGAGATCCGCCTGGCCGTCGACCACGGCGGTCTCGAGGGCGGCTCGCACCGGGACGACCTCGAGGGCTGGTACACCCCGCTCAACGCCTTCCTCTCGATCGGCCCGCCGGCCTCCCGGATCGAGGAGATGATCGCCCTGATCGAGGCGGGCGTGCTGGAGCTGACCGGGCCGCAGAGCGTCATCCGGCTCGACGTCACGACCGGCACCTACGTGCTCGCCTCCACCGCGGTGCCCGGCCCGCCGGTCCGCTCCACGGTGCTGATCGAGGCCCGCCTGCCGGAGCCGGACCTGCGCCGCACGGCCGACCCGCTGCTGCTGCACCTGCTCAAGACCGAGCAGGCGACCACCTTCCGGATCGACGCCGCGGGCGGCACCAGCTACGAGACCGGCGGCCTGGCCGTCACCGAGCGGCCGTACCGGCTGCTGGACGCCAAGGGCCGGGCGCACCCGCGCCGCTTCGCCTACGGCGTGCCGACCGAGGCCGTGCACTGGGTCACCGCGGCGGGCATCCGCCCCGGCGTGGACTCGGTGACCCTCGGCGACTCGGACTCGATCGCCCGCGCCGCCCTCCAGGTGGAGCCGTCGGTCGCGCGGGTGCCGGCCGGGGTCCGCCCGCCGTACTCGGAGGAGGAGCTCACCGGGGTGATCGTGTGAGTTCTCCCGCCGGGGCGGACTCCGGTCTGCTCTCACCCGTCCGCGCCGGGACGGCCGTCGAGGCGGTCGTCACCGACGAGGCCTGGGTGCGCTCGATGCTGGCCGCCGAGGCCGCGCTGGCCCGGGCCCAGGCCCGGCTGGGCACGGTGCCGGCGGCCGCGGCCGAGGTGATCAGCACGGCCGCCCGGGAGGAGGAGCTGGACGTCCGGGCGCTGGCCCTGGCCTCGAGGGAGACGGCCAACCCGATGGTCGGACTGGTCCAGGCGTTCACCCGCCGGGTCGCGGTCCGCAGCGAGGCGGCCGCCGAGTACGTGCACCGGGGCTCGACCAGCCAGGACATCTTCGACACCGGCGCGATGCTGGTGGCCGTGCGGGCGCTGGCGCTGGTGCGGGCCGATCTGGCCCGTACCGCCGAGGCGCTCGCGCACCTGGCGGCCGAGCACCGGGACACCACGGTGGCCGGGCGCACCCTCGCCCTGCAGGCGGTGCCGACCACCTTCGGCCTCAAGGCGGCCGGCTGGCGGGAGCTGGTCCTGGACGCCGACCACCGGCTGGCCACCGTCGCGAAGAGCCTGCCGGTCTCGCTCGGCGGCGCGGCGGGCACCCTGGCGGGGTACCTGGAGTACGGCCGGATCGACGGCGGGCACACCGACCCGGCCGCGTACCTCGACCTGCTGGTCGAGGCGTACGCGGCCGAGACCGGCCTGGCCCGCCCGGCCCTGCCCTGGCACGCGCTGCGCACCCCGATCGCCGACCTGGCCGCGGCGCTCGGCTTCACCGCCGGGGCGCTGGGCAAGCTCGCGGTGGACGTGCAGACGCTGACCCGCACCGAGGTCGGCGAGGTGGTCGAGCCGGGCGGCAGCGGGCGCGGCGCCTCCTCGGCGATGCCGCACAAGCGCAATCCGGTGCTGGCCACGCTCATCCGCAGCGCGGCGCTCCAGGTGCCGGTGCTGGCCGCCGGCCTGACGCAGTGCCTGCTGGCGGAGGACGAGCGCTCGGGCGGTGCCTGGCACGCCGAGTGGCAGCTGCTGCGCGAGTGCCTTCGGCTGGTGGGCGGTGCGGCGGCGACCGCCGTGGAGCTGACGGAGGGGCTGGAGGTCCGCAGGGGGCGGATCGCCGCCAACCTGCTGCTCACCGACGGCGCGCTGGTCTCCGAGCGGATCGCGGCCGTGCTGGCCCCGCTGCTCGGGCGCGGTGCGGCCCGGCAGCTGCTCACCGAGGTCTCGCACCGGTCGGCGGCCGAGCACCGGCCGCTGGCCGAACTGCTGGCCGAGGCGAAGGAGTTGGACGGCGTACTGCCGGCCGAGGAGATCGCCGCACTGTGCGATCCGGCGGCCTACACCGGTGCGGCCGGCCCGCTCGTGGACCGGGCCCTGGCCGGCTGAACCGGGCTGCCCGATCGGGCAGGCCGCCTTGCCCACCGAAGGGGCGCGGGGAGTCTCCCCGCGCCCCTTCGGCGTCTCCGCACCCCGATCCCGGCTGGTTACCGACGAGTTGACCCTTGTCCAACTCTGGTGCTTTCCGTTTGAATGCGCTTCAATCTGTTCGTTTCTGTCGTCCTCGACGTGCTCAGCACCCTCCCTCAGCCCAGGAGCACCGCCATGCCCAGACCCCGCCCCCGCCGGTCCGCCGCAGTCCTCGGCGTGATCGCCGCGCTCGGCGTCACCGCCTGCTCGGCGGACGGTCCGGGCGGCGCCGCCCCGGTCCCGTCCGGGAAGATCACCATCACCTACCTGCAGAAGCAGGCCGACCAGGGGTACTTCGTCTCCGAGGCCGCCGGGGCCAAGGCCAAGGCCGCCGAGCTCGGGGTGGACCTGCGGATGGTCGACCTGGGCACCGACGCCCGCAAGGCCGTCCACGAGGTGCAGTCCGCCGCCCGGAGCGGCAGCAACGGGGTGATCGCCGTCCTCCCCGACCCTGCCGCCGGGCCGGACGTGGTGGAGGCCGCGAAGACGGCCGGCCTGCCGCTGCTCACCTCCGACGACCAGGTCTGCGCCACCGAGTTCGACCCCTCCGCCTGCAAGCGGGCCGACCTGGTGCCCCGGATCGGCTTCAACGGCACCCAGCTCGGCGCCTCGATCGGCAAGCGCAGCGCCGAGGAGTACCAGAAGGCTGGCTGGTCCCAGCCGGACACCCGGATCGTCTCGCTCTGGAAGTTCGACGTGACGGTCTGCACCGACCGGATGAACGCGGCCAAGGACGCCTTCATCGACACGGCGGGCGCCAGCATCCAGAAGCTCGACATCCCCACCGACAACTCCGTCGACGGCGCCAGGGCGGCGCTCGCCGCCGCGATCGCCGGGGAGCACGGCGTGCGGCACTGGATCGTCTGGGGCTGCAACGACGAGAACGTGCAGGGCGGCATCGACGCGCTGCAGTCCGCCGGGGTGCCCACCGGCGACATCGCCGGGGTCGGCCTCGGCGCCTACCTGGCCTGCAAGGACTGGCTGGCCGGCACCCCGACCGGCATGAAGGCGGCGCTGTTCATCAACGGCAACGACGTCGGCGCCCGGGCCGTCCAGACCATGTACGACCGGCTGCGGCGCGGCAAGTCCTTCCCCGCCGAGGTCGCCGTCCAGCCCGCCATGGTGGACGCGGCGAACTGGCGCGCCTCCGGTCTCACCTGCTCCTGACGGCGGGTCGGCACCCGCCGTTCGGACGCGCGCCGATTGCCGCGCCCCGGGCGCGGCCGAAGACTCGGAGGCGTCCGCCCCCGTCCGGGGCCGGACGGGGACCTGAGGAAACGGCAGGGGTCATGGCGGTCTGCGTGGTGTGCAAGAACGACTACTGGCTGGCGTTCGAGATCAAGACGGTGACCGGGGACACCTACACCTTCGACAGCTTCGAGTGCGCGATGGAGAAGCTCGCGCCTCGCTGCGAGTACTGCCAGGTGCGGATCGTCGGCCACGGGGTCGAGGTCTCCGGCAAGTTCTTCTGCTGCGCCAACTGCGCGCGGCGCGACGGCGGGCTCGGCGAGCAGATCCGGGACGCCGTCGGGGTGCACCCGGGGGTCTGAGCCGGTCAGAAGGTGAAGGGCAGCCGCCGGACCCGGTGGTCGAAGCTGGAGTGCGCGAGCTCGGGCTCGGCGGTGGAGCGGATCTCGGGCAGCCGGGTGAGCAGCTCGCGCAGCAGCACCTTCATCTCCTGCCGGGCCAGGTAGGCGCCAAGGCAGAAGTGCGGGCCGCCGCCGCCGAAGCCCAGGTGCGGGTTGGGCGAGCGGGTGATGTCGAAGACGTCCGGATCCGGGAAGACGGCGGCGTCCCGGTTGGCCGAGCCGAAGAAGAGCACCACCTTGTCGCCCTTGGCCAGCTGGGCGCCGCCGAGCACGTGGTCGGCAGCCACGGTGCGGCGGAACTGGATGATCGGGGTCGCGTACCGGAGGATCTCCTCGACCGCCCCGGCGAGGTGCCCGTCCAGGTCGGCGGTGAGCAGCGCGCGCTGCTCGGGGTGGGTGGTGAGCAGGTGGAGGCCGTGGGCCAGCGCGTTACGGGTGGTCTCCACCCCGGCGACCAGGAGCAGGGAGAAGAAGGCGCCCAGCTCGCGGGCGCCCAGGCGCCGGCCGTCCACGTCGGCGGTGACCAGGGCGGAGATCAGGTCATCGGTGGGCCGCCGGCGCCGCTCCCGGCCCAGCGCGGCGATGGAGCCCTGCATCCGGGCCAGCGCGAGCAGGCCGCGCCCGGGCACCCGCAGCCGGCTGCGCTTCACCCCGGTGTGCTCGGACGCCCGGTTGACCTCGGTCAGGATCGCCCGGCGCTGGCGCTCGGGGACGCCCATCATGTCGCAGATCACCTGGTACGGGAGCTCGGCGGCGACGGCGCCGACGAAGTCCTCCGGGCGCTGCTCGATCACCTCGTCCACGACCCGGGCGGCGATCCGGCGGATGTCGGTCTCGACCCTGGCGATCAGTCGCGGGGTGAAGGCGCGGGAGACGATCCGCCGCAGATCGGCGTGGCGCGGATCGTCCAGATTGACCATCGAGTCGCCGAACAGGGCCCGCACCCAACGCGCGGGCTCAGGGGTGGTCACCCCCGGGCCGCTGACGAACACCTCGGGGGTGCGGCTGGCGGCCACCACGTCGGCGTGCCGCACCAGGGCGTGGAAGCCCTTGCCCGTCCGGGAGTCCAGGCAGTACACCGGGTGGTCGAGCGCGCGCAGCCGGGCGAAGGCGGCCGCCTGGGCCTCGGCCGGGAGCTGCCAGAATTCCGGCTCGGCCGGATTGGGCCCCGCGGTGAACACGGATTGCGCGCTGACACCCGTTGCACTCATGCCGCATATATGGCCCGCGGGCCGACGGAATGTCAAATTCCTTTCGGGAA
The DNA here is from genome assembly GCF_040296285.1 of Kitasatospora sp. NPDC002227. Classification (NCBI taxonomy): domain Bacteria; kingdom Bacillati; phylum Actinomycetota; class Actinomycetes; order Kitasatosporales; family Streptomycetaceae; genus Kitasatospora; species Kitasatospora sp. NPDC002227. The sequence continues at coordinate 14,057 of NZ_JBEOWY010000006.1, read as the reverse complement.
TTAAATTCCTAATACTGACCGCTTATCGCATCATCCTGTGTACTGTTTTCGTCCGCCTCCGGCGGCTCGACCGGCACCAGCTCCCGGGCCAGCAGGGTCGCCCCGGCCACCGCACCCGGCATCAGCAGCACCGTCACCATCGGCACCAGGAAGAGCAGCGCCAGCGGCGCCCCGAAGCCGAGCGTCAGCCCGAGCCGCCCGCGCAGCAGCCGCAGGCGCTCCGGCTGCGCGATGCCGCGCCGCTGCAGCGCGACGGCCGTCAGCTCGACGGCCAGGAAGTAGCCCGAGACGCCGACCCCCACCACCGGCACCACCGTCTGCCCGACCACCGGGACGAACCCGCAGGCGAACAGCAGTACCCCGAACCCGGCCGCCCGCAGCAGCACCGCCACGCTGTCCTTGGTCGCGGTCACCAGCTCACGCCAGAGCGGCAGCTCCGGCGCCGCCGGCGCCCCGCCCTCGGTCTCGTCCACCTGGGCGGCCAGCGACTCGTAGAACGGCTGGCCGACCAGCAGGGTCACAGCGGTGAAGGTGAGCGCCGCGAGCAGCGCGCCGCCCCCGACCAGCGCCGCCGTCACCACCCCGCGCAGCAGCCCCTGCCAGGGCGAGCCCCACCCGTCCGCGAACGGCGTCACCCAGCGCGCCAGCCCGCCGGCCTCCACCACCAGCACCACCAGCGCCGCCAGGTACCCGACCATGGTGATCAGCGCCGGGATCATCCCGAACCCCCACCACCGCCCCCGCCGGGCCACCCACTTCTGCCCCTCGAAGAGCAGCCGCATCCCCACCGCAAGATCTCGCATACCCGGCAGCCTACGTGGCCGGTGGAATGCGCTGGCCCGCGCCGGGGTAAGCGGCTAGCTTCACTGACCATGGATCAGACTGACTACGCGTACGCGCTGCGCCGGGACGGCGCGCGGATGGCCGAGGCCGCCGCCGGGAACCTCGACCGCCGGGTGCCCAGCTGCCCGGAGTGGACGGTGGGGGACTTGCTCCGGCACACCGGCACGGTGCACCGCTTCTGGACGGCGATCGCCGCCGGCGAGATCTCCGGCCCGCAGGACCCGCGCCGGGTCCAGCCCGTCGAACCGGCCGACGAAGACCTGGTCGCGTGGTTCACCGAAGGGCTCGAGCACTGCGCCTCGACGCTGGAGAAGCTCGACCCCGGGCTGCCGCGCTGGAGCTGGTCCGACCGCAAGGACGCGGGCTTCATCCAGCGGCGGATGGCCCAGGAGACGGCCGTGCACTGCTGGGACGCCCTGAACGCGGTCGGCCGCGACGAGCCCGTCGAGCGCGAGCTGGCGGCCGACGGCGTGGCCGAGTTCCTGACCCACTTCGCCGACGGCGAGCTGCCCGCCGGCCTCCCCGAGGCCGGGCTCCACCTGCACGCGACCGACGGCGCCGGGGAGTGGACCGTCCGCGCCGCCGACGGCGCCCTGCTGGTCACCACCGAGCACGCCAAGGCCGCCTTCGCCGCCCGCGGCACCGCCTCCGACCTGCTGCTCCTGCTCTGGGAGCGCCGCCTGCCCGCCGCCCTCGAGACCTTCGGCGACCAGGCCGCCTTCACCTCCTACCTGGCCGCCTTCGGCCGCGACTGACGGGGCCGGGGGTGAGGAGGCTCACCGCGGCGCGGCGATCCGGCCACCCGCCGCGCCCGCGTGAACGCACTGCGCGACCGTTCTCACCCCCAGCCCACCACTGACGACACTCCGTGGTCGAACCGATCACCCCGCGCCGATCCCCCCTCTCCCTCCGTGGTCGAATTCCGTCATTTCCGACCCATGAACGATCATCATCCTTGCCTTTTATCCAGCTCATAGGTTTTGCTTCATCGACCGCCCGGCCACTGACCGGACGGGCCCACCGGGTGCAACGCCTAGTCCTGCCGGCACCCGTGGGGCACAGACCAGCTCTGTACGGCAGGAGCGGGGGACCCAGGTAAGTCGCCGATCGGACACCGTCCGGTCGGCTTGGGGTGAAGCCGCGCCCAGCGGCCGGGCATCTCCAGCCCGAACCCGACAGCTCACCTCGTCGGCGTCGGAGAGGAAACACCCATGTCCGCACGGGGTAAGCACGCCCGCCCGAGCCGCTTCAACCGCCTCGGCGTCACCACCACCCTCGCCGTCACCTTCGCGCTCCCGCTCGTCGGCGTCACCACCGCCTCGGCCTTCGCCGGCTCCGGTGACCACTCCTTCACCACCAGCGCCGACGCCCAGCACGTCGGCCACGCCACCGGCAAGGCCGCCGCCCTGGTGGACCCGGCGAAGAAGTCCCCCGCCGGCTCCCGCGTGGTCGACCACGACTGGCGCCCCGTCCACGAGGAGCACCACGCCTCCGCGCAGGACCTGGCCCTGGTCGGCAAGGCCCTCGGCCTGGACTCGGCCGCCACCCCGGCTGCCGCCCCCGCCGCTGCCCCGGCCGCGGCCCCCGCCGCCGCTCCGGCCGCCGCCCCCGCCGTGGCTCCGGCCGCCGCGCCCGCCCCTGCTCCGGCCGCCGCCCCCGCGCCCGCCCCGGCCCCCGCGCCGGACTTCTCCGCGCCGGTCAGCAACCCGAGCATCAACGAGGCCTACGGCGTGCCCGGCCACATGTGGGCCAGCGGCCACCACACCGGCGTCGACTTCGCCGCCTCCGTGGGCACCAACCTGCTCGCGGTCGGCAAGGGCACCGTCTACAGCGCCGGCTGGGGCGGCGCCTACGGCAACCAGGTCATCATCAAGCTGGCCGACGGCAAGTACGCCCAGTACGCCCACCTCTCCTCGATCCGCGTGCACGCCGGCCAGTCCGTCACCGCGGGCCAGCAGATCGGCCTCTCCGGCGCCACCGGCAACGTGACCGGCCCCCACCTGCACTTCGAGATCCGCACCACCCCCAACTACGGCTCCGACGTCGACCCCATCGCCTACCTCCGGGCGCACTCGGTCGACGTCTGATCCCACCCCCGTCGCCACGGCCGGGCTCCCCTCGCGGGGCCCGGCCGTCAGCAGTTCCCGACCGATCCGCCAACACCCCTTCCCAAAGCGCCAGTTCGCCTTACACTGCGGACACAGCAAGCCGATCTCGGCGACACCACGGGGGTACACGCAATGAGCCTGCTCCGAAGATTCCTGGCCCGCTTCCGCCCGGGAGCCCGCCCCGCCGGCCGGGCGAGCCACGGCCCCGACCGCTTCGACCAGCTCGACGCCGAGGACGTCCCGAAGCCGGACTCGAGGGTCTGGAAGCACCGCGGCGCCAGCCGAGGCCCCTTCGGCATCGGCGGGTGGAACTGACCGTCCGGCCGGGCCGTTGGACTCCCCTGTGGCGGATCATCAGGACGAGACCAGGGCGGCCTACGACGGAGTGGTCGAGCTCTACGCGGCGCTGTTCGCGGACCGGCTTCAGGGGCAGCCGTTCGCCCGGGCCATGATCGGCAACTTCGCCGAGCTGGTGCACGCGACGGGCAACCCCCGAGTGGCGGACGTCGGTTGCGGGCCCGGACATCTGACGGCCATGCTCCACGACCTGGGCCTGGACGCCTTCGGGCTCGACCTCTCCCCGGGTATGGTGGCGCACGCCCGGCGGGCCCATCCGGCGCTGCGCTTCCAGGAGGCCCGGATGGAGTCCCTGCCGGTCGGGGACGGCGCGCTCGGCGGCGTGCTGGCCCACTACTCGGTGATCCACACCCCGCCGGCGGAACTGCCGCGCCTGCTCGCCGAGCTGGCGCGCGTCCTGGCGCCCGGCGGCCTGCTCCTGGTCTCCTTCTTCGGGACGGACGGCCCCGGGCCGGTCCGTTTCGACCACAAGGTGACACCTGCTTACAGCTGGCCGGCCGACCACCTCGCCGACCTGCTGGCCGGCGCCGGACTCCTCCCCTTCGCGCGCCTGCTCCACGACCCGGCCTCCGAACGGGGCTTCCTCGACGCCCACCTGCTGGCCCGCCGTCCCTGACGTGCGGTCCGCCCCGTCCGGCCGCCGGTCAGGCCGGGCGTGGCGCGGTCCGCCGGGCGGCGGCCCAGGAGAGGCAGGCGATGTCGGGGCCGTAGCCGAGGAGGAGGTGGTCCTGGGCCACCGCCACCACTGTGCCCCGGCCCGGAAGGGAGAGCGGGGTGTGGAGCGGCTGCCCGGTGCCGAGGTCCCAGGTGATCACCCGTTGGTCGTCGCCGGCGGTCACGGCGACCGGGTGGCCGTCGACGAGGGTGGCGGCCACCGCGCGCACCGGGCCCGTGTGGCCGGTGAGGAGCCGTAGCTGCTCGCCGGTTCCCAAGTCCCACACCACCACGCTCTGGCGGCCGGCGGTCACGATGACGGGGCGTTGCCCGATCCGCGTGGTGGCCACGGCGTTCACCGGGCCGGTGTCACTGGTGAGCGTCTGCAGGCGCCCGCCGGTGGCGAGGTCCCACACGATCACCCGCCAGTCCCCCGCCGAGCTGACGGCCAGCGGACGGCCGTCGACGACGACGGTGGCGACCACGTTCACCAGACCGGTGTGGCCGGCCAGGGTCCGCAGCAGCTCACCGGTCATGAGGTCCCACACGATCACCGTCCGGTCCCCGGAGGCTACGACGGCCACGGGCCTGCCGTCGACGGTGGCAGTGGCGACCCCGTGGGGCCGGAGGGCGTAGTGGCTCAGGACGCGCAATCGCGTGCGGCTGCCCAAGTCCCAGGCGGTCACGCTCCGGCCGGCGGCGGTGACGGCCACCGGGCGCCCGTCGACGGTGAGGGTGGCGACGGCCTTCACCCGGCCGCCGCCGTCGGCGAAGGTGCTCAGCTGACGGCCGGAGGCCAAGTCCCAGACGATCACCTGCTGCTCCTCGGCGACGGTGACGACCGCAGGGCCCTCGTCGAGGGTGATGAGGGCGGCCGCGTTCACCGGCCCGCTGTGGCCACCCCGGGCCGGGGCGGCGTGCAGGCTCTGGTCGACGGCCAGGTCCCACACCGCCACGCTCCGGCCGGCCGCGGTGACCATCAGCGGGCGACCGTCCACGGCGAGGGTGGCCACCGCATCCACCGGACCACTGCGGCCCTTGAAGCCGTACACCTGTTCACCGGTGGCCAGGTCCCGTACCACCGCGCCCTCGCCGACGGCCGCGACCACCGCGGGATGGCCGCCGACGACGACCGTCGCGACCGCCCGCACCTCGCCCGGCAGGCTGAGCCCGTGCAGCCGGCGGCCCGTGGCCACGTCCCACACGGCCATGCTCGAACCGGCCGTGGTGACCACCACCGGGTGCCCGTCCAACGCGGCGGTGGCCACCCCGTCCACCGGACCACCGTGGCCCTCGACCTCGCACAGCAGCGAGCCGGTGGCCAAGTCCCGCACCACCGCGCCCTCACCGACGGCCGCGACCACCACCGGACGGCCGCCGACGACGACCGTCGCGACCGCGTGCACCCGGCCGGGCTGGCTGTGACTCCTCAGTTCCCGGCCCGTGGCCGCGTCCCACACGATCACGCGCGCACCCACGGCGGTGACCACCACCGGCTGCCCGCCCCAGGTGGCGGAGGCCACGGCGGTCACGGTGCTGTCGCGGTTCCTGGGTACGGAGAAGGTGCGCAGCTGCTGACCGGTGGTCAGGTCCCACACGATCATCCGCCAGCCGGCGGCTGTGATCCCCACCCGGCGACCGTCCACCGTGGCGGTGGTGACCGCCCGCACCGGGCCGCCGTGGCCGGTGAAGACCCGCAGCTGCTGGCCCGTCGTCAGGTCCCACACGACCGCCCTGGTGCCGTGGGCGGCCACCGCCACCGGGGTGCCCGCCACCGTGGTGGTGGTGACCGCGCACGCCGGGCCCGAGTCCTCGGTGAGGGTGTGGAGGCGGGCCGGGTCGGCCGTGTGGCTGGTGGCCCACCAGGGCGTGGTGGGGGTGGTCCGGTGACCCAGCGGGGTGGCCGCGATGGTGGCGGCCAGCCGGGGGTTCCCCCAGGCGGCGGCGTCGAGCGCGAGCAGGCTGCGACGCGCGGCGGGGTCTCTCCGGTGCGGGTGGTGGGCCGTGGTCGTGCGGTAGATGTTGGCGTGCTCGAGGGCCCGCGCGGTCATCGCGTGGCGCAGGTGCGGGGTGAGCTCGTCCGGCTCGGTGTGCAGCAGGAAGAGCGGGTCGGCGAGCAGCTGGTCGACGGCCTCGGGGCCGGAGCCGGCGGCGTGGGAGGCGAGGTGACGCTTGAGATAGGGGTGGGCGAGCTCCCAGTTGGGTGCGCCGGCGGCGGATGCGGGCACGGCGGCCAGCAGGGCCCGGTGGATCGCGACGGGGTCCGCGGTGGGGGCGATGTGGTCGGTGAGGGCCTGGTGGAAGTACCGGTACAGCAGCCGTCCATCGGTGTCGGCGACCGTGCGCAGGTAGAACGCGGCCTGGGTGAGGGCGTCGCGGGTATCCTGGATGCCGGGGAGCAGCGCCCGGTCACCGGCCGTCGGTGCGAGCGCGAGGGCGGCGGCGTGGACCAGGTCCAGCGGCATCCCCTGGCCCTGGGCCTGGCCCAGCACGGTCAGGACGGGACGGACCCACGGGTTGGCCTGGGCCAGGCTCGTGAGGTGGAGGTCGAACATCTGCGTGATGTTGCCCGGGAGGTTCGCGGCGGCCTGCCGCTCGGTGGTGCGGCGGGCCGCCGCGGCCTCGCTCAGCAGGTGGTCGGCGTAGAGGACCGCGATGAGGAAGGCCCCGTGCTCGAAGCGGGCGAGACGGCGGGCGATGGTGCGGGCGACGGACTCCGGGTAGTCGGGGTAGAGGACGTCACCCAGGTACTCCGCCAAGTCCGCGGCGAGACTCTCCCGGCTCTGCGCGTCGAGGTCGAGGAGGCTCTCCGGCCTGCTCGTCACGGCGACCTGGAGGCCGGGCAGGGTGTCCCACCACGGCCGGGTGCCGATCATGACGCGGCATTTCGGGATCTGCCGGATCTCGTCGGTGTCGGACAGCGGGAGCAGCAGCTGCTCCAGGATGCTGCCGGGGTCGGTGGCCTCGTCGAGGGCGTCCAGGATCACCACCACCGGGGCGCCCAGGGCACGGAGTTCGTCCATCAGCCGGCCGGGGTCGGCCAGGCGGAGGTCCGTCGGTGAGTCGGCCGCGTCGGCGCGGCCCTGGTTCAGGAGGTGGTCGCCCCGCTGGGCGGCGAGTTGGCGCAGCAGGGAGTCGGTGATCTGCTGGGTGGACAACTGGCGGGCGTGCACGGCCAGGACGATTGCGCTCGGGGTGGGACGGAAGCCGCGGACCCGGGTGACGATGTGTCGTCGCAGTGGCGCGAGGGCCGGGTGCGTGACACAGACGGTGACCCCCAGCAGCGCCGACTTCCCGGAGCCTGGTCCGCCGGTGACCACGAGGAGCCGCTCCCGGTTGCCGTCGGCGTTGTCCAACCACGCCTCGATGCGGCGCAGTTGTTCGGTACGGCCGCTGAAGAGGCAGGTGTCGGTACGGCTGGTGCCGGCGGCCCGGCTGGCGAAGTGGATCAGGTCCAGGCCCGGGTCGCTCTCGATCGCGAACTGCCGTAACGCGGCCTCGGTCCGGGACAGGAAGCGGCTCGCCGCGTCCCCCGCGTGGCTGGGGTTGCGGAAGAACGGCGGCGCCTCCAGGACGGCCTCCTCGTGCGGGGTGCGGACGACCGCCTGCCCCACCCAGCCGCCCGCCCTCGCCGTACGGGCCAGTTCGCGGTCGATCTCCGCGGCCAGGGTGTCCACCGGGACGTGCTCCAGGGCCGGCGACAGGTCCAGCCAGCCCCTGGCCAGCCGGTCCAGGACGGCGGCGGTGGCAAGGCTGAACCGGGCCCCGTGCGTGGCCTCGTCGGCCGCACAGGCCGCGATCACCCATGCCTTGCGGCCCGCGCCCGACAGCCGCCGGGCCAACTGCGAGGCCAGCGCCTGCCCGCCGCCGCACACGTCCAGCAGGAACAGGGCGTGCCCGGCCCGCTTCGAGTGTTCGATCCGCCTGATCAGCTCGGTCGTGTTCAGGGCCGTGGCGGGGAGCTCGTCCATCTCGCTGCCCAGCACGGCGAGGTACAGGTCGTCGTCGCAGACCACCCCGTGCCCCGAGAAGTGCACGATGAGCGGATCGCCGCCGGAAACCCGCTGGATCTCGTCGAACGCCGCGTTCGCCGTCGCCAGGTCGGGATCGACCAGCGGCTGCTCGGCCGCCACCCCGACCCGGGAGAGCGCCAGCGCGACCTCCGCCACCGCTCCGGCCACGCTCGGCAGCGGCGCGAACCGGACCGCTCCGAAAGCCCGTTCCTCCTCGGAGACGATCTGCTTCAGGAACCCCCCGGCCCCGACCACCAGCGACCGAACCACCACTGCTGCCACCCCTCAGTCAGGAGGTAACGTACGGCGCGATCGCCGCACCGGTCAGGCCGTTCGCCAGATATCCGCCCAAGGTGTGGGGATCCCAGAAGCCGATGTCCGTGCGACCGTGCGAGTCGACCGGGAACAACCCGCCCAGTTCGGGCGGCAGCGCGACCAGGTCACCGGCGTCCGCGATGTTCACCCACCGCCCCACCCCGGCCGGCCGCGCTCCCCGCCCGTCAAGGGGCCCGGGCTCCAACTGCCGGAACAGGGCGGGCAGTCCCAGTGGTGACCCGAGCGTCACCAGTAGCTCCACCTCCAGCTCCGGGAAGGCGTGCAGGGTTTCGTAGGCGACCACCGACCCGAGCGAGTGCGCGACCACCACCCTCGGCCGGTGGGTGCGGATCGTATCCGCGAGCAGCTCGCGCACCGCCCGCCGGCGCTCCGGGAGCGAGGTGTAGGCGGCCGTCTCCCGCACCGTGGCCACCACCAGCCGCGACAGCCGTGCCATCAGCTCCTGCCGCGCCCTGGACGCCGCCCCGCCCCCGGCCCGCGCCCGGACGAGCCACCCCAGCGCCTGTCGCACCGGTGCCAGCAACACGGCCTGCGCCTCCTCCGGCCCCGGCACCCCGGCCAGCGTCAGCCACTCCCACACCTCGGCCAGCTCCCGCTCCGACAGGCGGTCCAGTCCGTCCTCCTCGCCGTCCTGCCGCTCCTGCGGACCGTCCGTCAGCAGGTGGGCGTAGTAGGCCATCACCACCTCCGGCACCGCCAGGTGCCCGAGCCCCGCCGCCGCCAGCCCCCGCTCCAGCTGCGGCCGGGCCTGCCGGGCCAGCCCCGCCGCAGCCTCCTGCGCGGTCATCCCCTGCTGCCGGTTCCAGATCCCGTGCACCAGCACCACCGACACCTCGACACCACCCCCATCGCGACCGGCCGGCCTCTCCCGACCCTGCACTGCCCCCGCACCCACTCTGCACCACCGGGCGGACGGCGGCACCCCCCGGGGAGAGTGATCCTGTGCCGCGGGCCGGTCACCGGCAGAGCACCATTAGGGTGGGCCGAGTGGATCTCCAGCTACGACGCCGCTGCACCGCCGCCGGGGCCGCCGCGCTCACCGTCGCCCTCGCCCTCGGTCTGCGCTCGGCCACCGACGGCGTCTTCGCCAAGGCGGCCGGCGACGCGCTCTACACCGTGCTGCTCCACGCCCTGCTCGTCCTGGCCGCACCCCGGCTGCGCCCCGCCACCGCCGCCGGGGCCGCCCTCGCGCTCAGCTGGGCCGTCGAGTTCTTCCAACTCACCCCGGTGCCGGCTCACTTGGCCCAGCACAGTACGGCCGCACGGCTGATCCTCGGCAGCACGTTCAACATCCCGGACCTGGCCTGGTACGTCGCCGGTGCCGCGCTCTCGCTCATGGTCCACCTCGGGCTCACCGCCCGCCGTCGGCCTGCCCGAGCGTGAAGGACCAACCCGGCTGCCACGGCGGCGGATCGGCCACCACCTCGGCCAGCCCGACCCCCGCGAGCAGGTGGTTTAGGGGCTGTCTGACAATTCGCGTCGGATCAGGCCGGGTCGTCCCGTGCGTGCTATCGGCGTGCGGCAGGAACGCCCTCGTAGCGGAGCTACTTGGGCGTTTCGGCCGTGCGGCGAGAGTGCGCACGGGACGGGGCGGCCCCGGCGGGAATTGTCAGACAGCCCCTAGCGCCCAGCGGTTGGCCGAATGCGCGATCAGCAGCACCCGCCGGCCGTCCCACTGCTCGGCCAACTCCCCGAGGAACTCCGCCGTGTTCTCCGCCACCTGCCGATAGCTCTGGCCGCCCGGGAACGGCTCCTCGACCCGCCGCGAGCGCTGCGCCGCGATCAGCGCGGCCGAAGCCCCGTTCCACTCCCCGTAGTTGCACTCCCGCAGCCGCACGTCCTGCCGGATCTCCGGCTCCCCGTCCGGAAACGCGAGCCGCGCCGTGTCCACCGCTCGCCGCAGATCCGAGGTGTACACCACCGCGAACCCGCCTCCCCGCCGCCGCTCCCCCCAGCTCCCGCGCCTGCCGCCGCCCGAGCGCCGACAACTCCCCCGGCAGCCAGCCGGTGGCGATCCCTGCCTCGTTGTCGGTCGTGGTGGAATGCGTCTCGTAGACGATCTCCACAGCCATGGGTACTCCTCCGCTCAGACCTCGCTGCCCGACTCCCAGGCCCCGGCCAGACCGATCTCCACGGCCGTCGGCACCCCCGGCGCCGCTGTTGTCAGTACCCAGAGCGATGATCACCACTATGACAGACGGCACCAGCTGGCTCGCAGCCCCCCAGTCCGTCGCCTTCGGCGGCTACAGCGTCTTCCTGGCCCGGGGCCTGAGCCCCGAGGAGCTGGTGACGCGGATCGCACCCGACGCCTGCGGCGGCAAACGCACCGTCCGCCCGCTCGGCCCCCTCACCGGCGCGGACTTGGTCGAATACCTGGAGGACGAGTACGGCGACGCGTTCGACGGGCTGGCGGTGCGCCACGGCAACCACGACGGATGGGCCTTCGCCGTTCTCTACGGCGGCTGGCAAGGGGAGTCCGCCGACCTGCTGGAGGCCTCGTTGGGCGCACACATCTTCCATCTGGAGTACGAGGAGGAGAACGGCAAGCCGGTGCCGCCGCAGTTCTACCACCTCGGCGACGGCGAGTTCCGATGCGGCTTCAACCTCCACCTGGACGGCTCCTGGGGCTACACCGGCGTGAACGGCGACCCCGGACTCGCCGCCCGCGTCACCGCGCTGCTCACCGCCGCAGGACTCCCCGACGAGAACGTCCCCCGCCCGGAGGTCCACCGCCGGTGCCTGGAGGTCCTCGACTCGGCCTTCGGCCTCTCGCTCCCCCGCACCGCGATCCAGGACGGAGTGCTCGCCGCCTCCGTCCTGGCCACCGATTGACTGCGGCGGTACTGCCGGGCCCGGCCGGCCGGGTTCAGGCGCGGCAGTGGAGCAGCACCAGCGGCGGGTGGGCCAGGGCGTCGGCCCAGTACTCCTCGCCGTACTGGCGCAGACCGGCATCGGAGATCTGCAGCGGGACCCACTCGAGGTCGGTGAACCCGGCGGCGCGCAGGCAGTGTTCGTAGACCTCGCGGCGCGGGGCCGCGCCGAGGATCGAGATGGGGTGCGGGTCGAGCAGAGCGGTGACCCGGACTCGGGGGCCGACCTCGATCTCCTCCCCGGTGGGCTCGCAGCGGAAGCCGTAGGTCTCGAGCGAGGCGCAGTCGAACCGGTAGTCGGGGTTCTGGGCGAAGACGACGAGTGAGCCGCCCGGCACCAGATTGCGGTGGATGTTGCGGCACATCCGCTCCATCGTCGCGATGTCCTCGGCGTAGTTGAGACACTGCACGGCCAGCGCGATGTCGAAGGGGCTCTCCTGCAGCGGGAGTTCGGCCACGTCGCCGACCGCGTAGCGCGCGCCCAGCGGCTCGCGGAGCTCGATCTCCCGTGCGACGGCGATCATTTCGGCCGAGATGTCGACACCGTACACGTCGGCCGCGCCGCGCCGCCGGAGCTCCCGGCTGTAGAAGCCGGTGCCGCAGGCCAGGTCGAGGACGGACTTGCCCTTGACCTCCCCGACCAGTTCGAGAACGCTCGGCACCTCCCCGTACCGGACCAGCGGCAGGGCCTTGAAGCCCTCGAAAGCCTCACCGATGTGGTCGTACTGCTGCTCGCTCATGTGTTTCCCCCTTCGGTCCCGTTGCTCGGTAGACCGAAGTCTCTCCCCGCCCGGCCCGGGCGCCGTACTGGCAGATGGCACATTTCCCACCGTGCCACCTGACGGTGCAGCAGGACGATCGCCTCAGCGGATCACGGCCTCAACTGCTCGCCGCCGCCGGGGCGAAGAGGTAGAGCTCCAGCATCAGGGCGGCATCGGCGAGGACGGCGGGGTCACCGTCGCGGTCCGCACAGAAGGCCAGGTCGAGGAGGTGGGAGGCGACGCTCACCGCGAGGTGGGTGCGGCGCAGGGAGTCGGGGGTGTCGGGGAGGGCGTAGCCGGTGACGAGTGCCCGGTGGACGTGTTCGGCGATCCGGGCGTCCGTCTCCTTCGACTCGGCCTGGACGGCGGCGATCCGGGGGCCGTGGTACCAGAGTTGGCGGTAGCCGGGGACGGTGCGGAAGCGGTCGGCGTAGGCGGCGAACACCGTGGCGAGGAACTCCCGGCGGTCGGCCGGGAGCGGCCCGGCGGCCAGGCGCTCGACGGTGGCCAGGTCGGCCTGGAGCCAGGTGTGCAGCAGGGCGGCGACGATCGCCTCCCGGTCGGCGAAGTAGCGGTAGAGGATGCCGACCGAGACCCCGGCCTCGGCGGCGATCAGCTTGGTGCCGATCTCCTGGTACGGGGTGTTCTCCAGCAGGGCGGCGGTGGCCGCCAGGATGCGGGCCACCTTCTCCCGGCTGCGCTGCTGCTGGGGCTCGTTCGACTGCTCGGCCAACTTCCGCTCCTCGCTGACTACCGCTTGACACTGTCTCAAATGTGAATCAGAGTTTAGTTCATGTTTTTCACCAGGGGGACCACCGACCGGCCGCCGCTCGGCGCCGACTTCCACCGGCTCTGGGGGGCGGTGACCGCATCCAGTCTCGGCGACGGCATGCGCTTCGTCGCGCTGCCGCTGCTCGCGGCCCGGCTGACCACCGACCCGCGGCAGATCGCCGCCGTCGCCATGTCCGAACAACTGCCGCTGCTGCTCCTCGGGTTGCTCGCCGGAGCGCTCGCCGACCGGCTGGACCGGCGTCGCATTCTCTGGCTGGTGGACACCGTACGCGCCCTGATCGTCGGCCTGCTCGCCGCGGCCGTCGCCGCCGACGCCGTCACCATCCCGCTGCTGCTGCTGGCCGGCTTCCTGCTCGGCTGCGGGCAGACGCTCTACAACGGCGGCTGGTCGGGCATGGTCCCCGGCATGGTCGCACCCGCCGCGCTCACCCGGGCCAACGCCCGGCTCCAGGCCAGCGCGCTGGTCACCGACACCCTGATCGGCACTCCGCTCGGCGCCGTGCTCTTCGGCCTCGCCGCCGCCCTCCCCTTCGCCGTCGACTCGGCCTCCTTCGCGGTCGCCGCCGTCCTCGCCCTGCTGCTGCGCGGCGACTTCCGGGCGCGGCGACAGGAGCAGCCCGGGCGGGCTGGCTCGCTGCGCGCGGAGACGGCGGACGGCCTGCGCTGGCTCTGGCGCCACCCCGTGCTGCGGCGGCTCTGCCTCACCTCCGGGCTGGCCAACCTGGTCGGCGGCGGCCTGACCGCGATCCTGGTGGTCTACGCCCACCAGGCGCTCGGCCTCGGCGAATTGGGCTTCTCGCTGCTGGTCGCCGCGTTCGCCCTCGGCGGGGTCTCCGGCGCGCTGGTGACGCCGCGGCTCGCGGCCCGGTACAGCACGCCGGCGCTGCTCCGGACGACCCTGCTCGTCACCGCACTGGTGGCCGCGGCCACCGGCGCGGTGAACTCCGGTGCGGCGGCCGCCGCCTGCGTGGCCCTGTACGGGGCGGCGAGCGTGGCCTGGGGCGTCACGGCGGTGTCGCTCCGGCAGCGGCTGGTGCCCACCGAGCTGACCGGGCGGGTCAGCACGGCGTACCAGATGGTGATCGGCGCCGGGATGGCGCTGGGCTCCGTGCTGGCGGGCTTCACGGCCGAGGCGTGCGGCGTGCGGGTGCCGTTCCTCGCCGGGGCCGTCCTGCTCGGCTGCGCAGCGCTGGTCCGGGTCCGGGTGCCGGTGACGGCCACCGTGTCCGCCTAATGGGACTTGCTGAGTCGTAGAGACTCGGTGCCGTAGCCGCCAGCAGGTGAGCACTCTCTCCGCCGGAACCACTGCGAGTTCTGGGGTCA